>JAZRMS010000189.1:0-2607 GCA_045647825.1 Christensenellaceae bacterium | reverse complement strand
GTCTTCCGCAAAGGCAAAACTCAAACCGCGCTTGTGCTCATTCTTCACTTTAACCTTTGTAAAGAAGAGGACAGACCTCGCCTTACCGAAATGCTTGTAAAACTTATCGAAGAAAACGATATGCGTATGACCACGGGATTTTTAGGCACACCCTATATTCTTCACGCATTGAGCGAAAACGGAAGAAGCGATATTTCCTACAAACTTCTAATGCAAGAAAAAGCCCCCTCGTGGTTGTATTCCGTAAATCACGGCGCAACTACAATGTGGGAGCATTGGGATAGTCTTAAAGAGGACGGCACGTTTTGGAGCACGGATATGAATTCGTTCAATCACTACGCATACGGCGCAGTTTACGACTGGATTTTCGGTGTAGCGGTAGGAATCAAGCCTAGCGAAAACGCAGTTGCTTACAAGCAAGTAGATATTGCCCCTCACCCTAATAAGTGCTTAGGTTTTGTAGATTCGGGAATAAAAACTCAATACGGCGAAATTAGAGTGAAGTGGTACTATAAAAACGATACCGTCTACTACGAAATTACCGTACCAAACGGCGTTACAGCAAACCTAACCTTGCCCTCAGGGTGTAAAACCACGTTAAAAGGCGGAGTATTCCATTTTAGCGAATAAGATGAATTGTCAAACTAAGTGCAACACTTTTTGAGATTTTCATTAAATAGATCTATAGGTTTTTGAAAGTTTAATACTTTCTTGGGTCTGGCGTTAATTAACGCCAGATTCTTTTTTAGCGTTTTTTCGCTTACTTTTTCAAGATTTCTCCCTTTAGGGTAAAATTCTCGCAACAATCCATTTAAGTTTTCATTTGTGCCTTTTTGCCAGGCACAATAGGGATCTGCAAAATATATATTACAATTTAATCTATTTTCAATCTCTCTCCACTCTGAAAATTCTGAACCTCGGTCGCAAGTAATAGTTTTAACTGCTTCTTTGGGTAGTTTAGACAATTCAGCTATTAAAGCTTTAGCCATTTCTTCTCCTGTTCTATTAGGTATTTTTATTGCTATGTAATATCTTGTTTTTCTTTCTGCTATTGTGGCAAAGCAGGCTTTTGTTTTGCCACGACCAGATACTACTGTATCTACTTCCCAATGCCCAAATTCTTTACGTTTATATATCCTTTTATCTCTTTTTCGTATAGACTTACCAGTAGTAAATCTTCCACCATTGCCTAATCTTTTTCGTGTTTTACCTTTCTTTCTTAAAACATTAACGTTTCCTTTACATATATATCCTTCGTATAACCATCGATAAATAGTCTTAAAAGAAGGCATCTTAAACTCGCAAGGAGTCTTAGATATTTGTTCAGGAGACCAAGTTAAAGAAAGTTTTTCTTCAATGTAGGTTAAGACCTGATTGCTCCAAAAAATACCACGGTGGCGATAAGAATTCCTTAAATTGCTTTTCTTTTGAGCAGTATAAGGATAATATCTCGGCACGTCTCTGTAAAAAGTGCAGTTTCTTCTTAGCTCTCTTGACACCGAACTAACGTTTCTGCCTAATAATTTTGCAATTTCTCGATAACTTTTTCCTTTTACATAGTATTCTCGTAGACAACAGCGTTCTTCTATGGTAAAATGATTGTAGCAGTTCATATATTTCTCCTTGGTATAATGTTTTGTGGTTATTATATTTTACCATAGATTTATATGAACTGTCTTTCTTTTTAAGGTGTTGCACTTAATAGTATAATTCACCTTTACAACAAAAAAAAGAGTAAGATTTTTCGTCTTACTCTTTTTTCTTATTTTCTTATTGTGGCAAGCAGGAATTTACGAAGTTGATAAGGTCTTCGAAAACTTTATTCTTGCAGATTTCGCTCTTAAGGTCGTGGCGAGCGTCCTTATAGGTGATAACGGTGGGATTTAAGCCATAGCCTTTATATTTTGCAACGAGTTTAGCGCTGTCGCCAATCTTATCGTTTTCGCCCGAAGTGATAAGGACGGGTAAGTTTTTGCGAAGTTTGAGGTGTTGCGACATACTAACGGACTTAAGACCCTTAAACAAATAGTGATAGAATGCTTGAGCATAAGAAATCGAACACAATTCGTCTGCGTTATACTTTGTCAATTCTAGTTTATCTGAGGGGTTGATTGAAACAATGTCTTGGAACTTGAACGCTTTATCACAAGATGCTCTTGCCTTTTCTATATAAGAGCCCTTCTTTGCGCGATTTTTTGGCTTGATTGAGCCTTCTGTAAACCAGCAATTAAAGTTAAGGCTCACACCGTCAATAAGCGCGCTACCGCTCAATATTGCGCCGTGAATTTGCGCGCAGGTATAACTAAGATATCTTTGAAGAACGAACGAACCATAGCCTTGACCGAATACAATAACAGGAAGACGGTACTTTACCTTTGCATACGCAGAAAGTTCCAACGCGTCCGAAACGCTCTCTTCGAAAATATTTTCGTCTTCTACAAGACCAAGGGTTTCTTTGTCGGTATAGCCGTGACTTCTTTGGTCTGCGCCCAAAACAATAAATCCCGCTTTGTTAAGCACTTTTGCAAACTCGTCGTATCGTTCCATATGTTCGCACATTCCGTGCAACACTTGAACAACAGCGACGGGGGCTTTTACGTCGTCCCA
>JAZRMS010000188.1:0-5912 GCA_045647825.1 Christensenellaceae bacterium | reverse complement strand
TTCCAAAGGTTAACGACGAATGCGAGTATTGCAAAAAGGAAGAAAAGTATTCCGGATGTAAAATAAAAGCAGAAAAACTAAACGAAATAGTCAAAGCAGAGTGTTTGAAAAAGGGCATAAATTACGTTGACAATATGGATTTAGAAGTTGGCGCAGACGGAATTCACATTACCAAGGAAAGCCATAATGTTCTAGCAAAGAAACTTTGTAAAGTAATTAAGGGGATGAAAATATGAGAATAGCTGTGTTAATATCTAACGGAACGGAAGAGATAGAAGTGGTTACACCAATCGACGTACTGCGCCGTAGCGGGGCTTTAGTGGACGTTGTGTCTGTGGTAGAAAAGCAAATCGCAGGCTCTCACGGAATAGCTATCACGGCAGATAAGGTTATAGAAGAAATTTGCGAAGAAGATTACGACGGAATAGTAATCCCAGGTGGAATGCCGGGTGCAAAGATTATTTCTGAAAACAAAACTGCAATAAGCATTATTTCTACAATGGTAAAAAAGGGGAAAATGGTTGCCGCAATTTGTGCGTCACCTGCCGTTGTTTTGGCGGCACACGGCTTGATAGAAGGCGTTAAGGCGACTTGTTATCCCGCAAAAGAGTTTGTTGATTTGATAAAAAATTACACGGGCGCAAACGTGGAAGTGGATAAAAACGTTATAACGGCAAACGGTCCAAAGTCTGCTATGGAATTTTCTATAAAGATATGTGAATACTTGAAATTACCTTGTGGAATTTAAATTTTAAAAAATGTTAAAAAAATAAAAAGTCTTGGAAACACCAAGACTTTTTTGTTTTTGATTTTAATTATTTGCTAAAGCAAGCAACGAGTGCAAGAGCGCCTTGAACGATCAAAACAACACCTGCGGCAATAAAAGCCCAACCATAGCCGTTCAACAAGAAAAGAACTGCTGCGATAGCATATAGAACAGGTTGAACGAAAAGGTCCCATTTCTTCTTTTTTGCTTTGATAAGAAGATAAATTTGGTATATAGCATAGATTAAAAGAAGACCTGCAAAAACGAATAAAACGATAGATGCAACAAGCCAGCCCAAAAGTATAACTGCAACACCAGCTACTGCTTTAATGATTGCAGGTTCCATTTTTTTATCCAAAAAGTCAATGATTGCCCAAATGATAAGTCCAACGCCAAGAACGGTCATAGCAATACCAATAATTCCTTCCTTAAAAACGGCTAAAAGAACGCCAAGCGCGATAGTTAAAATCGCAGTAATAAGATTACTTGAAAGTTTCATAATAATTCTCCTTTTTTTACTTTATACATATTCTACCATAAAATTTTGGAAATTTAAATAGGGAATTTGAAAAAATTTTAGATTATTTTGCAAGAGATTTAAGTTCAAATATTAATTCGGCAACTCTTTTTGTGAAATATTTTTCCGGGTCGCTATCAATTTTTTCAAGCATTCCGTCCACGTAATCTTTAACGAAGAACAATTTGAAAAGCGAATTGCCACAATAAGCGCTCTTTACAATATTATCGTCAAGTGTTTGGGATTCTTTGTTTCCAAACTGAAAACGTATTAAATCGGTGGCGTATGGATCGCCCGTTTCTCTCATTATGCCTTTGTATTCGGTAATGTTAGAATAGGTCACTAGCTTTGAATAAAGATTTTTCTTGTATTCATCATCCTTTACTGCTTCTATAAGATTTTCTGCATAAATTGCCTCAACGAAATGTCTAAAAGTAATAGTGTCGTCGGGTGCGCCCATCATAACTACTTTGGCGTTAATATCATACATTTTTTGCCAAGGTGAGCCGTGGGAAAATGCGTAATCGCCATAAGGGAATATTCTAGGTTTTGAAGCAGAGTGAGAGTTGGTTAAAAATTCTGCCATTTTTCCTATAGCAGAAACGCTGTGCGTTGCTTGGTCAGAACGAAGCGCGTTTTCTCTTTTTCTTAATGTTTCAGGAATAAGTCCCACTTCGCAAGGTGAAGTGTTTTTATCCCAAATATCATAAGCAACGTAAAAACTTTTGGTTAAAAGTGTGGGGGCAACAAGCGTGCCGTCCTTTCCAACTGCATCTAAAGCGCCATCAATAATAGTGTCTGCACCATTTTCCACTTGTCCAAAACTTTTTAGGGAAGAGTGGAAGAGCAAAACGTCACCGTTATCAACACCAAGTTCTCTTAAAGTATTAAAAACGTCTTTTCTAGTAACCATTTTAGTTTACCTCGGTTTCTGTGTTTTTTGCCTTTTTTATCCAGTTCAAAATATCGTTAGAATAATAAAGATTTGGATTTTCTCTAACGTGTGCTAAAAAAACGTCAACGTATTCTTTAACGTTAAAGAGTAGAAATTCAGAGTCCCCACAAAAAGCCCTTTTATAAAGTCCTTTATCCATAACGACGTTGCTGTCGCGCCTTATTCCAAATTGAAAGCGTATTAAAGTGTGGGGTGGTCCGCCGTTGTTCTCTGTAACAAGTTGAGCCGTGTGTTCATCACGCGTTTCAAAGGTTACCAAAATCTTTTTCATTTCTTCAACTTGATTGTTTTTGGGTAGGGAAGAATAAATTTCTTCTGCATAGACTGCCTCAACAAAGTGATGAAAGGTGTTTGCCTTTAATCCACAACCCATAAACACAACCTTTGCGTTAACGTCATACATTTTTTGCCAAGGTGAGCCGTGTGAAAAAGCGTAATCCCCATAAGGGTGCAATCTTGGTTTTGAATTTGAGTGAGAGTTGGTTAAAAACTCTGCCAATTTTCCTATAGCAGAAACGCTGTGTGTGGCTTGGTCAGAACGGAGCGCGTTTTGTCTTTTCCTAAACGTTTCGGTAATAAGCCCAACGTCTGATGGAGAAGTTAACTTGTTCCAATTTTTATAAGCGTTTGAAAAGTCTTTTTGCACAAGTGTTGGTGCAACCAACGTGCCGTCCTTTCCAACTGCGTCTAAAGCGCCGTCAATAATAGTGTCTGCACCATTTTCTACTTGCCCAAAACTTTTTAGGGAAGAGTGGAAGAGTAAAACGTCCCCATTATCGACACCAAGTTCTTTTAATGTGTTAAAAACGTCTTTTCTTGTAACCATAATTAAATCTTTATTTCTATTTTAGAGTCAGAATACTCTATTCTATCCCCTTTAACTAAAAAAGAATCGCAATAAGCAAAATATTCTTCTTTGCTATTGAATAGTGGTTTGTAATTTGCGATAATGTTTTTAGCGCGTTCAGCACCATTTTGTAAAAGAAGATATAGCATAGCCACTTGCCACTTTGCGCTGTCAACGCACGCTTTTTCTGCATCTACTATGTAATAATCTTTTCCGTGGGAAGTGCCTTGTGCACCTGCCGCGTATGGGTGTACAACAGGCATAACGCAAGAAAGGTCGCCCATATCCGTGCTTCCAGAATTAAAGTATTTTCTTATCTTTAGTTCGGCGTTGGGGAAAGCTTTCTTGTATGCTTCTTTGCAAAGTTCTGTCATGTTAAGGTCGTTAACGTGTGGAGCATATCCGGGGGAGTCTATAATTTCAACGTTGTTTCCAAGAGAAAGGGCAGAGCCGATTAATGCTTGATTAAGGCGCTTGTTAGATTGCTTGATAGCGTCAAAAGTTTTACCCCTAACGTAACTTTCCATTTCAACCGTTTCTGGGATAGCGTTTACCATAGAGCCACCATTGGTTATGATAGGGTGAAAACGGATTATATCTTTTTCTTGGAAAGTTTCTCTTAAAGCGTTGCAAGCGTTTATACCACAGGTGGCAGCGTATAATGCGTTGTTTCCATCCCAGGGGCTACCGCCAGCGTGTGCAGCTTTGCCTTTATATATAATGCGCTTTGCAATGCAACCGATAGAGCCGGGTGATACAACAGGAATATCGTTTGTTGTAGTGTGTATCATAAGCGCCATATCAACGCCGTCAAAATAACCACGGCTTAAAAATTCGGGTTTGCCACCAAAATATTTAATAATCCCTTTTTCTTTTAAGTTAGAACGGAATTCAATTTCCAAAAGTTCTTCTGCGGGAACTGCGCAAAGCATAATTTTTCCGCAAAGTTCATCTAAAACGCCCTTTTCTTTTAAGGCTGCCGCAACACCTACAAGACCAGCGCATTGCGCGTTGTGACCACAAGAGTGAACTGCACCCGTTTCGGGGTCGCTGTCTGGGTGGTTTCTGCAAATTATAGAGTCAAGTTCACCTAAAACTAAAACAGTAGGGCCTTCTTTACCCGTATCTATGGTAGTAAAAAACCCCGTAATACCTTCTGCGTAAGTCAAATCATAACCAAGTTTTATGAATTGCTCTGCCATGTATTTAGACGTTTTGTATTCTTTATAGCCCGTTTCAGGGTTTTTCCAAACATAACGTTCGGTATCTAAAATAAGCTGTCTATTTTTTTCAACTGCTTTAATTAAATTTTGCATTTTTCTCCTTTATTTAATGGAAAACTGAATAGTTTTTTTCGTATTGTCGTCAACCTTAATTTTGTTTGAAATCGCCACGCCAAAAATGCACAAAATTTCTTTTCCGCTTGCTAGAAGGGGAAGGTTATCCCTTTCTCTTAACGGGATTTTTTTGTCAGTCAAAAAGTCGCTTAAACTCTTTGTACCGCCACCAAACTTGGCAAACTGGTCGCCATCTTGTTTTTTTCTAATAATAGCGCCTTTAGGAATTTTGTCAAGATCGCCAAATAGTCCACTTTTTAGGTCGGGTGACAAAACATCGTTAACAATTATGGTTTTATCGCCAAAAGTAAAGTTACCTAAAGAAAAGGGGAAAGGCTTTTTGTCTTTCTCTTCTTCCTTAAAAAACACTATGCGCTCATACTCTCTAATAGCAACGATATTTTTGGGTAAATTAACCATGCTTGCGTTTTGGCTGGAAACTAGCGAATACACCGCGTCTGCGTGCACGCTTTCCCAGTCTTTTTCAAGACCTAGCTTTTTTAGAATAATAAAAACTGCACGATAGAAAATTGCTTTGGGCGTGTCTGTCAAAATAGAAAGGGTGTTTTCGCTTTCAATAACGGCTTTTTTCGCCTCGCTATCCATATATTCGTCTTCTCTTTTTGCGATTTTAGAAAGGGCATAAATACTTTGGTCAAAATCAGGAAAAACTTCGCGAATTTTTGGAATAACGTTTAAGCGCAAAAAGTTTCTTGTGTATTCGTCTGAAAGGTTGGTGCTGTCCGTCACGAAAGGAATTGCGTTTTCTTCAACGTATTTTAAAATCTCTGCCTTTTTAACCGATAGAAACGGGCGAATAATCTTGTTTTCGTAATTTTCTTTAATGCCGGTTAACCCTTTAATTCCCGTTCCGCGGAAAAGATTAAATAACACCGATTCAACGTTGTCGTCGTTGTGGTGAGCCGTGGCAATCTTGTCGCACTTTCCCTTGGATAGAGCGTCGTAAAAGCACTCGTAACGCAGTTTTCTTGCAACTTGTTCTATGGAAAGCTTTTGTTTTTTCGCCTCTTTAACGCAATCAATAGAATAAGTTAGCAATGGCACGGAAAGAGCCTTGCATTGACTAGCAACAAATTTGCTGTCTAAAAGAGATTCCTCTCCGCGAATACCGTGCTCAACGTTTATTGCAATAAGGTTAAACGGTAATTTTTCCGCTTGAGAAATCATATAATATAAAAGGGCCATAGAATCGCTACCACCAGATAATGCAACGGCAACGGTTTCCCCTTTGTTTATAAGGTTAGATAAGTTAACGTTCATAATTTAATTGTAACAAAATAAGATAAAAAATACAAGTCAAAAATTAATAATATTAAAATTTTTAGTTTATAACGGTTGACAAAAGGAAAAAATTAGTATATTATAATTAAGCATTAAGCGAACAAAATATCGCGGGATGGAGCAGCTTGGTAGCTCGTCGGGCTCATAACCCGAAGGTCGTGAGGTTCAAATCCCACTCCCGCAACCAA
>JAZRMS010000187.1:0-2882 GCA_045647825.1 Christensenellaceae bacterium | reverse complement strand
GTTGAACCTGTTAGACTTTTATATAAGGACGAAGTTAGAGTGGTTGGAAAAGCACTTGGTCTTCCTGCATCTATGGTAGATCGTCAACCATTCCCTGGCCCAGGTCTTGGCGTTCGTTGTCTTGGCGCAATCACTCGCGATAGACTACACGCCCTTCGCGAAGCAGATGCAATTTTACGCGAAGAATTTGACAACTGCGGTCTTGCAACAAAAGTATGGCAATATTTCATTGCAGTCCCTGATATGAAGAGCGTTGGCGTTAAGGACGGAAAGAGATATGAAGGTTGGCCTGCTATCATAAGAGCGGTAAACACCGTTGACGCTATGACTGCTACTATTGAAGAAATTCCTTATTCAGTTCTACATAAAATTACAGATAGAATCACCAACGAAGTTGATGGAATTAACAGAGTTTTGTTAGACTTGACACCAAAGCCTATCGGCACTATTGAATGGGAATAATTAATACACATGCATCAAAAATAAAAGACCTTGTTTTTCACAATGAAAAGCAAGGTCTTTTAATTAAAATTCAAAAAAGCAAGTACGAAAAAGTTTCGTTAAAATAAACATTTACAAATTGCTTTTTTATGATATAATATATTGTAGTAGTTTTGGTGTTGTACTATATTTAACTATAATAACAATCAAGGAGGCTGTCATGATGAAATACGTTTCTCCAAATGATGAGAAATTGTTTGGAAATAATGATAGTGAAACTATTCAAAACGCAATTAGCCAAGCAGAAAAGGATGGTTGCCGTCAAGTTTTAATTCCTCGTTACAATTTGAGAACAGGAAAAAACGAATGGCGAATTCCCGTTAGCATTAAGTTGCCAAGTAATTTCACCATAATTCTTGACAACTGCTATATGGTACAAGAAACGGGCGTTTATGACAATATGTTTACAAATCTTTATGCGTGGGATATGGACAAATGCACAAAGATGGAATATGAACAAGAAAATATTTCCATTATCGGTCGTGGTAACGTTATTCTTGACGGTGGCGAGCATAATCACTTGGTGGAAAAAACCTCTGGAAAATACAACCAGCCCCCACTTAGAAGAAACAATATGTTCTTTTGGGCAAACGTTAACGGCATCCGACTTGAAAATCTACACATTGAAAATCAGCGCTGGTGGGCAATAAATCACATGTTCTGCCGTAACGTGAAAATCAAGGATATTGATTTCTTTGCAATTCCGCACGTTGCCAATATGGACGGAATTGATATGCGTATAGGCTGTAACAATTTTGATATTCAAAATATAACCGGTCGCACGGGTGACGACGTTGTTGCAATGACCGCACTTCAAAGCGAATCAGAACTTGCATATAAGGTGGATGATAAAGACTGCGATATTCACGATATTAAGATTCGCAATATCAAGGCAGACCCATATTCCCTATTCTGTGTGCGTATTCTTAATCACGATGGCTCAAATATATATAATATTGATATTGATACGATTATGGACGTTTCCGATTACACAAGGAAAACGCTAAGCGGTGGATGTATCATTATCGGCTCTAATATTTATTATCATAATCGCCCCGCAGAACATGGTGAAACAAGAAATATCACGGCAAAGAACATAACTTCTAGAAGTAGAGATGCTTTGAACGTAATACGTACGGTTGTCAACTCTAAATTTTCCAACATAAAAACGTATGGCGATAACGTAAACGGCATTTCAATCGGTGGACCTTGTTCGCTTGAAAACGTTACTTTTGAACATTTGTGGTACGGCGCTCTACAACAAGAAATATACGTTGGCAAGATGCTAGAACCAAAAAATTATCGCGGTACAGTTTTAAACTTATTGAGCGTTACTGGGGACGTTACCTTTAAAGATATAAATGCAAATGCCGTAAGGCAAGGAATTTTGCTTAGAGGCGACGCCAAAGTTACGGTTGACGGCTTTAAGTGTAACAGCGTGCTACAAAAGTTGTCAATTTCACCCGAATCAAACTTGATTCTTAACGAGGAGGAATAGTTTATGTTAGATTTTCGTTTAAGAGGATACGTTTCCCCCGAAGATTTTTCTGGGAGTGATACCGAAAGAATACAAAAGGCGTTTGACACTTCGCACGAGCTTGACATTGGCAGAGTTGTGCTTAAAGGCAACTACGTTGTGAACGAAACCATATGGATTCACCCCATGACCGACCTTGTGCTTGAAAATGCTAAACTTGAATCTAATGGCAACTTCCCCGTTTTAGCCAACAAAAACTTGTCAGAAAAAGACAAACATAACTACTCTTTCCGTGACCAATATATTACTATTCGCGGGCAAGGTTGCTTTTTAGGGGACGTTGTTATTTACAATGCTTTTCACGTAAACGTTGATGGTGTTGAGTTTGCAGGGGAACTTTATTTTGCCTTCACAAAAGAAGTTCGCCTTTACAACAGCAAGTTCACGGGAGAAAACGGCGTGGTACTTGGCGTTGGCTCAAACAACTTTATTATGCAAAATCTCACGTCAGAGTGCAAAGGCTCTACCGTTATAACCGATCCAACTATAGAAAAATACGATTACGTGATAGGTCAAGAGCCTGAAATACACGACGTTATTTTACAAGACAGCACGTTTAACGCGGGTGAATCTGCAATTACCCTACGCGCATCTGCGGATGTAAAAATTTATAATATGCAGATAGACCACGTTTCATCAAACGGAGTAACGCTTGAAGTTGGAAAAGTGGGAGAACAAGTTCCTGCAGAATGCTACTTTAACCTCACGGGAGAACACTTCTCTTCTAAAAGTGAAAATTCCATTATTCTAAATAATCCCGTTAAAAACTGCTATTTCCCAAAATAACACAAATAATCTATTAAAAAGGCTCTGCTAAAAATAGCAGAGCCTTCTTTTATTTAAC
>JAZRMS010000186.1:0-2944 GCA_045647825.1 Christensenellaceae bacterium | reverse complement strand
ACCATATTATCATTTTCAAAGTTGGTGAAAAAATCTTTTTCTAGCAAATGGTCAATGTTCGCAAATAGTTCAACGTCAGTATCAAAATAAACACCGCCGTACTCTTTAAGAACGTGCAAACGAATATAATCTGAAACAAACGCCCATTTTTTATCTTCAAAAGCCTCTTTTGCAAACTGGTTACAATTTAAGTCGAACGTTTCTTCATTCCACTCTTTAATTTCCCAATCAGGGCAAAACTTTTTCCAACTCTCAATGTTTTTTAATAGGTAATCGGGTTTTTTAGGCCCAAACCATACGTAATGTAGAATTTTTGGAATACTATTAATAGTTTTTTCCATTTTTTCCTTTTAACGGACGATACCGCAGTATAAAACTGCGGTGCCGTTACTTTTTTTAATATTAGTCTTTGTCTGGTTCTAGGCTCATTGCCTCGTCAGCAGCCTCTTCTTCTTCCAAAACTCTGCAGAATTCTTCAAATACTTCGTCAAGAAGTTTTTCATCTTCTACAGGAAGAAGGTCTGCAGTTTCTTCGTCGTCGCCAGAAAGTTCAAAGATGATAAGGTCATCTTCTTCAATACCGTCGATTTGTTCTGCAGGTTCAAAAGCAGAGTAATTTTTGCCCTTGTATTCGATAGTTCCTACAAAATAAAATTTAAGTTTCTTTCCGTCTTCGGTAGTAAGTTCAACGATATCTTCTCCAAAACAATCGCAAGTTTCGCCACAATCACATTCGTGTTCGTCGTGACCGCAAGTGCATTTCTTTTCTTTTTCGCTCATAATAATCTCCTTTTATAGTTAACGTTTTTTATTTTTATCGTTCAAAAATCCTTGCAAAATAGTAGCCGCAGCAAGTGCATCCACGCATTGCTTTCGCTCTTCCCTAGACTTGCCTTGTGATATAAGCACGTCCTCTGCTTCACAAGTAGAACATCTCTCATCCACCGTGAAAATTTCAACGGATAATTGCTCTTTAAGTTTTTCTATAAAAAACTTTGCTTTTTCCGTTTGGATAGACGGTGTCCCGTCAAAATTAACGGGAAGCCCACACACAAGCGCCGTTGCACCCTTTTCTAAAACGAACGCTTTAATCTTTTCTAAATCCACGCGCAAATTCTTTCTAAAATAAGTTTGCACGGGCAAAGAATAAGAGTTGAAAGGGTCCGAAACGGCTATACCAATTCTTTTATCGCCAATATCTAGGCACAAAAATCTTTCCACGTAAATATATTACCATATTTTACAAGTTTAATCAACCGATTAAACAAAAAATAGCAAGCCAAAAGCCTGCTATTTAATCAATTATTGTTATTCACAGCAATTAGAACTGCTTGTTTCTAAAGAGTCAACAGTTATTCATCTTTATTTATGGATTTTAATAAATCGTATAATATTTCTGCCTTCTCTCTATCAGCCTCTATTTCTTGCATGATATTTCTTTTCGCCTCTGTCAAATATCCTGACGCCGTAAAGAAAAAAACAATAAGTGGAATTAAAAAATAACAAATTAAAATCCAAACCCAAAATTCATTTAGTGCAGTTATCATTAAAACTATAACCACTATATTCAAAATAGTTGTATAAATGATATTACCTATATAGGTGTTCTTACAATTTCTACATTCTGTTTTGGTTGCAAGTGGCAACCCAATAAACATAGAGGCTAATCCTTGAACAAATATAAAAATTCCCAAGAAAAACGATATTATCCCAACAACAAATCCCATAACAAACTCCTTTGATAGCACCAATTTGGTGCTTAATGTTTATATTATAGCACCGAAATGGTAATATGTCAATATGAAAATAGGAAATACACTAAAACAATTAAGATTACAAAGGAACTTATCTCAAGAAGATGTTGCTAACGTTTTAAATATTTCTCGCCAAGCATATTGTCGATACGAAAACGATCAACGAGAGCCATCTTTACGCATGCTCTGCGCTATTGCCGATTTTTATGACGAAACCACCGATTTTATTTTGGGCAGAGAAATTTAATTTAACAAAAATAAATATCCACCAATCTTTTGGTGGATATTTTTTATTTATGATTTTATTTAATTATTCTAAGGCTTTAGAAACAAGCAAGACAAGGCTCGCTCCACCGAGAAGATGAGATAGACCGCCTGGTCATCGAAGTTTCGAGGTGCGAGCAGTAACGCAGTATTGCGCCGTTTATAAAGACTTAGAACGATAGTCTTCTATCGCCTTCTTTATAGCCTCTTCTGCTAGAACAGAGCAATGTATTTTTTGTGAAGGCAAGCCACCCAAACACTCGATAACCTTTTTGTTGGTTACTTGCAATGCTTCTTCCACGGTCATTCCCTTTATCATTTCGGTTGCCGTTGAACTTGTTGCAATAGCTGCTGCGCAACCAAAAGTCTTGAATTTCGCGTCAACGATAACGTTGTTTTCTATCTTTAATGAAATTTGCATTATATCACCGCAAGATGCGTTGCCAACCGTTCCTACACCATCTGCATTTTCAATTTCGCCAACGTTTTTTGGGTTTTTGAATGCGTCCATTACTTTTTCGTTATACATATTTTATTTCTCCTTCTGCTTTGAAAAGCGGTGACATCTCGCGAAGTCTTTTTACCGCGTCTTTTATCGTTTGTACGGCGTAATCTACTTCTTCTACCGTATTGTGTTTGCCAAATGAAAATCTTATTGAGCCGTGCGCCAACTCTTCTGGAAGTCCAAGCGCAAGTAGGACGTGCGAAGGCTCTAACGAACCTGAAGAACACGCAGAGCCAGAAGAAACGGCAATGCCTGCAAGATCTAGACTAAAGAGTATTGATTCGCCTTCTATAAACTCAAACGAAAAGTCTGCGTTTGCAGGCAATCTGTTTTCTCTTGGTCCGTTTAGTTTAACGTATGGCACTTCGTTTAGCACCCTATCGATAAATCTATCTCTTAACGAACTAACGTAGTTAAAGTT
>JAZRMS010000185.1:0-6405 GCA_045647825.1 Christensenellaceae bacterium | reverse complement strand
GAGCAGCTGATTTGTAATCAGCAGGTCGCAGGTGCGAATCCCGTCACCAGCTCCAAATAAAGAGGCAGGTGAGGCACCCCCCATCGAAAAATGCTTGTCATTTTTCGGGGGGGGGGGTGCCTCACTTGTGTCACGTAAAGGGCTATCAAGTGGAATTTTGGGTAATAGCACGACATATAATGATTATGTTGTTTTGTTTGCTTTTATCGCCAAATGTGCCCTTAAAATCGCTAGATTTGAAAGGAAAAAGTTGTTGTATAGAGAAACGGAGAATAAATGATTAAGGCTAAAAGTATAAACTTGCTTATGGTTGCGCTTCTATTATCGTCTATTTTATCGGCTTGTATGATCTTCTATATAACGGGAGAAGAAACCAAGCTTAGCCAAACGATTACAGTTTCCGTAGACGGGGTGGTCAACGAAACTTTAATAGTGGACGATTTAGAGATAAACCCGGGCGAAAAGCGTGAGTGGAATATATTTTTGAAATCGCACGTTGGCGGAAAATTTAAAACTTTAGTTAGTTTTGAAGAGATTGCCGATAATGGATTAAAACAGTTCGTGAACGTTGAAATAAGTTTTAACGAACAAGCGGTGTATGACGGAACTTTAACTGATTTGCTTTCAGGAAGCACTGTTTCTTTTAATAACGAATTAGACAATTCTAATTCAAACGTGCTTAAAATTATTTTCAAAATGCCTATTGAAACGGGCAACGAAGCACAAAAAACTACTGTAGATTTTCACGTTAAGGTGAAAATCGAAAAATAAACGGTGTGTAAAATGAAAACAAACAAAAAAGTAAAGAAAGTTTTAAATATAGTTTCAAACGTTGTATTATATATGTTTATAATCGTTTGCATTTTGGGCGTAATTATAACGATTATGTCAAAAAAAGACGAAGATGGAACGGCAACAATGTTTGGGATACAAATGCGTTCGGTAATTTCCCCTTCAATGGAAGAGTGTGAACTAACAGACGTTTCAAAGTTTGAGATAAAAAGTATTCGTACAAAAGCGATAGTCTTTATTTCTGTAGTTCCAGAAGATGAAACTGCTAAAAACGAATTTTATAAGTCGCTAAAAGAAGGTGACGTTTTAACATTTAAATATACTTATATAACGCAAGAAGTTATCACCCACCGTATTATCGATATAAAAGAAAACGGCGTGGGGGGATATATAATCCAACTTGCGGGGGACAACAAAAACGTTGAAGACGGCGTTTTAATTCAAACGATAAACACAAGTGATACGGCAAGCACAAACTACGTTATAGGTAAAGTGGTCGGCCAAAGTTATGCGTTTGGTGTGTTTATTTGGGCGTTAAGCACCCCTGTCGGTCTTATTTGTATAGTAATTTTACCGTCGCTAATTATCGTTGTCATAGAGATTATTAGAATAGTAAATATTGTAATGGCAGGCAAGAAAAAGAAACTTGCAAAAGAAAGAGAAGAGCTTGAAGAACTTCGTGAAAAGTTGAAATTGCTTGAAAACAGCGTGATGTTAAATCAAGCGCAAGCTGAACAAGAAAGTATAACGGAAGAAAAAGAATAAAAAACTAGAGATAAAAAATTTATCGTGAAAGGAGAAAAGTTATGGAAATTTTGTTTATGGTATTTATGATTTTCGTATCCATAATGTGCTTGTTTTGCGTGCTAATCGTTGTTCGTGATATAGTTAAAGAAATCATGAGTAGAAAGCACGTTGAAACTAAAGTGGAAATTGTGGAAAAGAAAGAAGAACCTAAAAAGGAAGAAAATCCTGTTGCCGTAGCTGTGGTTGAAGAAGAGGTTGTTGCAACCGAAGTTGAAACCGAAGACGAAGAAGGAAAAATTTCTTTCTCTGCATCTGCAAAGCAAACTATTGCAGAAAAATACGAAGCGCTTTCTGCTAAAGACAAACGCCGTTATGATGAAATAGTTAGCTATGCTAAAAACGTTGAAGGCGCACGCGCTTATAAAAACGATAGATACGAAGAGTATAAAGTAGGCAAAAATCGTTTAGTTAGAATGCTTATTAAACGCGGTGTAATCCATTGTGAATTTATTCTTCAAAATAGCGACTTTAAGAATTTTGTTAACGAAAATAAAATTTCTGTAAAACAAGCTGCAACCGTTCTAAAGATCGTAGATGAAAATAGCGTTTCTGTTGCTAAAAGCAGTATCGATATTGCTATAAATGCAATCAACGAAGAAAAAGAATATAAAAAACAACTTGCTCGTGAAAAACGCAGGGCAAAAAACAATAAGAAATAATAATATAGTTTAACTACAAGAAAAAAGGAAAAGGAGGTGTTATTTTGAAAAGGGCTTTATTAATGTCTGTTACTATGCTTGCTATGTCTTTGGTGCTTGCCGTTGGCGCAACGCTTGCGTTGTTTTCTGATAGTGCTTTGTTTGAGGCTCATTTGAAGGCTGGTAGTTTGAATATAACTCTTACTAGAACTCATTTGGTTTCTACAACGCTTGACGATAACGGCTATTTGGTTACTAAAGAAGATGGTAGCGACGTTGATTTTACAGACGCAAACAGTAAAAACATTTTCAATCTAGCGCAAGATGCAGTTATCGTGCCACAATCTAAATTTACGGCAGACTTGCAAATTGCAAACAAATCGTCGGTTGCTTCCAACTACTACATACAAATAGTGTTTAGAAGTGGCGGGCAAGAACTTTCAAACCAAATTAAAGTGACCGTTGATGCCGGCACGCCAAAGTCAGCTTTCGTTAAAGACGGGGTGACTATCGGTAGCGCTACAGAACCGATTGGTTCAATTGCCAAAAACGGAACTAAAAACTTTAAGGTTTCAGTAGAATTCGTTAATTCTAATGATAACAACGACGCTCAAGGTCAGAACGTGCGCTTTGACTTAATAGTACACGCAGTTCAAGCAACGACCGCAGCATAAAATTAAAAATCTATAAAGGAGAAAGATATAATGAAAAAGAAGACTTTACTTACTTCAATTTTAACGATTGTAATGTGCTTAAGTTTGACTATCGGTGCAACTTTTGCATTATTTACTAGCAAAAGCGAAGTAAACATTGCTGTTTCATCTGCAAACGTGGACGTTAGAGCAATCGCAAGCGAGCTTGATACCGATATCGCGTATGGCTCTGCAAACAAAGTTGGCAACGAAATTACCGTTGAAAGAATGCTTCCTGGTGATAGTTTTTCTTTTGACATCGCTATTGAAAACTACAGCGACGTAGCTGTTCAATACAGAACTGTTATCTCTAATACTGATGGTGGACTTTTCAAAGCTCTCAAAATCACTATTACCGAAGATAAAGAACAACGCGTTTATAATGGTGGATACGTTTATGAAGATTGGGCTACTTTAACCCCAACCGACGTTGATGCAACAACTGCTGATAACGTTAGAAACATCAACGTATTAGTTGAATTCCCAGATACTGGTGTTGCACAAAATCAATATCAAGGCAAAACCTGCACTATGAAAGTGCTTGTTGAAGCTGTTCAAGGAAATGCTAAAGTTGTTAACCCTGTTACCAAGATTAACGACAGACATTATGAAATCAACAGCGTAGAAGGCATGATGCTTGTTGATGGTATTTTGGCTGGTACTTATGCAGGTGAAGGCGTTCCTATGAAATTAGAACTTACCGACAATATTGATATGGAAGGTATGCTTTGGACACCTATCGAAAAAATGTGGGTAGAATTTGATGGTAACGGATTTGCTATTTCAAACCTTAACTGCGGTCATACCAGCTGGGGAAGAAGTGGTTTCTTTGGATATATCGGTGGTGGCTCTGTTAAAAACCTCATCCTTGAAAACGTTACTGCAGAAGGTACTCAAGTAGGTATCGTAGCTGGTGCTCTTGAAGGTACGGTTGAAAACGTTACTATTAAGGGTGACAACTATGTTAAATACAATCGCGAAATCAATCCTAGTGAAACTTGGGGTGGTGTTGGTGTAGTTGCAGGTGTTGCTCAACCTATGCCTATTAGCAACATTGTTGTTGATGGAAACGTAACCGTTGACTACAACGGAATAATCTCTTGCGCACCTTATACCGGCGTTAACGCACTTATAACTAATATTGATAGTGGCGTTACTACTAACGGTACTGTAACCGTAAAAGATAGATATATTCAATACGTTGCAGATGGTTTTGGTCTTGATAAAGACGGCAACTATCTTGTACTTTCAAAGGCTGGTCTTTTCAGCTTTGCAAATTTAGTAAACAATGGCAAAACTTTTGCAGGTGAAACCGTATTGCTTGATTCTAGCATTAACCTAGAAAATGATCTTTGGACTCCTATCGGACCAAATGCAGATGCTAACAACAAATTCAAAGGTACTTTTGACGGACAAAATTACACTATTTATAACCTTAAGGTAGCACAAGGCGCTGGCTATCATGCAGCTGGTTTGTTTGGTGCTCTTGGCAAAGGAACTATCAAAAACTTAAAGATTGACGGTGCAGAAATTTCTAACCTCTCATCTGGCGCTGCTACCGATAATGGTACTGCAGTAGTTGCAGGTTCTATTTATTCTGAAGGTGTTATTGATAACGTTCAAGTATTTAATGCAACTGTAAACGGCAATCGCTACGTTGGTGGTATTGCTGGTTACGTTTACGGCTCTATTACCAATTGCCGTGTAGAAGGAACTGAAATTATTGCTGATTTTGATGACCTTACTGGAAGCTGGGATAACGCTGATAAAGTTGGTGGTATTGCTGGTTATTTCCCAGATGGCGCTAAATACGTTATTAACGGAAACGTTGTTAAAGATACAACTGTTAAGGGTTATCGTGACGTAGGTGGTATCGTTGGTTACGCTAGAGATTCAATAACCAACAACACCGTTGAAAACGTTGCTATAAGCGTAAACGATACTTATAATTATAAGAACTACACCAACCTAGATGAATTTGATTTGGGTCTTGTTGTAGGTGATGGAGATGAAGATGCAAGCAATACTATCATCAACTCTATCGTAGAATTTGGTGCAACTTCTGTTGTAACTAGTGCAGAAACTGTTCAAGAAGCAATAAACAATGGTTCAACCAACCTTGTTTTGGGTAGCAATATTAATTTGGAAGAAACGTTAACCTTCGCTACTGGAACTAATGTAAATATTGATCTCTCAAATAAAACTATTACTGCAAAAGCAGGCGAATACGCAGTAATTGCGGAAGCTGGTTCAATCGTAACTATCGGAAGCTCTGCTCCTGTTACTTATTCTAGAAGTGCTGTAAACGGTGGCACTATCGTTGGTACTGTTTATAACGAAGGTGAACTCATTATTAATGGTGGTATTTTTAACGCGGCAGAAGGCGAAAAATATCTTGTGCTAAATAGTGCAGGTACCTTGACTATTAACGGCGGTACTTTCAACGCTGGTTCTTCTTATCCTATTTACAGCTATAATGAAGGAAGCAAACTTGTTATCAACAACGCAATTGTAAACGCTACTTTCGGTTGCATTAACGTTTATGGTAACAATTCTTCTGCTGAAATCAACGGTGGTGTTTTCAACATGACCGGTGTTCAAGGCAAAACTTCTCACATAGCATATTTTAGCAACGCAGAAGTAACTATCAACGGCGGTTCTTTCAATAAGATCGGCGATATTAGCATGAGCGCTACTGGCGGTGGTGGTATTTGTGCAATCTATGGCGCAAAATTAACCATTAACGGTGGTTCTTTCAGTGGTGACTATGCAGACGTTTACAACTGGGGTGGAAATCATCCTTCTGCAGGAACTCCTGTTGCTATTGAAGTTAATGGTGGTTCTTTTAAATTCAAATCAATTGAAAGCTTTATTGCTAACAAATATTTAGGCGCTGTTGAAAAGGATGGTAAATATGTTGTTACTGTAAAACCTGAAGTTGCAGAAGATATTGTAAAAACCTTAAACGAAGGTGGTACTGTTGAACTTGAAAGCAATTATTTGCCAGTTGCAACGAAAGGTGGTTATAGTGTTGCAGGTTTAGTACAAAAGGGTGGCGTTATTGATGGTAATGGAAACATTATACATGCAAGCAATGCTAATGGAACTTGGGACTGCACCATTTATACAAACGGTGGTACTATTAAGAACGCTATCGTAAGTGGTGGTTTCCGTGGTATCTTTACTGCAGGATTAAATCAAGACTTATTAATTGAAAACGTTGTTTTTGATGACGTTACCTATACTTTCAGTGCAGACATTGCAAACGGTGGTGCTATTGATTATGGCGTTTATTTCAATGATTGTACTATAAATGGCTGGACCAGCTTTGGCAATGCGTTCAAAGAAGTAGTTTTCTCTGGATGTACTTTTGGCGAAGGTAGTGGATATGCATATTGCCGTCCTTATAACCAAACCAAATTCGTAAACTGCCACTTTGAAGAAGGTTATGCAATTGATGGTAGCAGAAATATTCT
>JAZRMS010000184.1:0-2302 GCA_045647825.1 Christensenellaceae bacterium | reverse complement strand
TAGACGATATAAATATGGGCGACCTTGCGATATATATAGAAGACGCGGTGGCTGGTGAAGTAACCGTTTGTGGAAAGATTACTGAAATAACGGAAAAACAAACCAAAAACGGCAAGCCTTTCTTTATAATACATCTAGACGACACGACGGGAAAAACTAGTGGCGTGTATTTTACAAAAAAATCATCATACAACCACATAAGGGCTTTGGTTGTTGGCGACGAAATTATTGCTAGGGGAAGTATAGGCGAGTATAACGGAAGAAGATCTTTCACGATAGATAAAATTAATCGTTGCACCTTCCCACAAGATTTTGTGAAAAAGGATAGGTATAAAAAGTCCATTCCACACGATTATAAAACGGTGTTCCCAAGCGAGGCGAAAACGGTTAGGGTTAAAAGCGTGTTTGATGCCGAAGATAATTTGCCGGCAGAATTAACCGAAAAGGTATACGTCGTTTTTGATACCGAAACAACGGGAATCGATTTTATGAATAACGGCTTGACTGAAATAGGTGCTGTAAAATTAGTAAACGGCAAGATAACAGAGCAGTTCACTAGTTTAATTAAACCTGATTACAAAATAACCGAAGAAAACGTTGCAATTACGGGTATAACCGAAGAAATGGTGAAAGACGCACCAAAAATTGGCGCGGTAATACCAGACTTTTTAAAGTTTGTGGACAATACTATTTTGGTTGCGCAAAATGCAGATTTTGATATGAAGTTTATTAAAAGATTTGCAGGGGCAGAGGACTATGAGGTTAAAAACAAAGTTATAGACACCCTAGAGATGGCGCGCTCTCTTTTGCCACAACTAAAAAGACACGATTTGCATACTTTGGCAGAGCATTTTGGAATAGTGTTCCACCATCACAGGGCGCTTTCAGACTCTTATGCAACGGCAGAAGTGTTTATAGAACTAATGAAAATAAAAAATGCTTAAAAACGCTTGCAATATTTTAATTTATATGTTAATATATAATTGCTAATAGGTTGTTGACTTATGAGAACGGGCTTTCCCGTTCTCATAATTTTTTATAAGGAGAAATATGAAGGTAAAATCAGTTGCAGAAATAGCAGATTTTTTGAATAAAATTGCTTTGCCTTTGGGTATAGAAGTGGTGGAAGTTGAGTTCAAGCAAGGCAAAAACCCAACAATGACCGTTTTTATTAATAAAGAAGGTGGCGTTGATTTGGATGCTTGCGAACTCTTGCATAGAGCGATAGACGCACCGTTAGACGAGTTTGACCCAACGTTTGGTCAAGCTTATACCTTAAACGTTTCAAGCCTTGGGATAGATCGCCCGTTTAAGACGGAAAAAGATTTTTTAAGTCATATAGGTGAGAGAGTAGAAGTAAAGTTATACGCATCTATTCGTGGAAAGAAATTTTACGATGGAATACTAACGGCATACGACGGAAAAACAGCAACCTTAAAAGTTGATGAAAAAACAACGTTTACTATTGAAATGAAAAACGTTGTTAAAATGAACGAATATATCGACTTTGAATAAAATTGTTAAAAAAATATAAACATATAGAAAACACACGTTTTTAAGGAGAACAAAATGATTAATCAAGATTTCTTTTTGGCGCTAGAAGATTTAGAGAAAGAAAAAGGTATTTCACAAGCAGAATTTATTGCTGCTTTGGAAAACGCTCTCGTAATCGCTTACAAGAAAAGCACGGGTACTGCAGGTGGTGTAGAAGTTAGACTTAATGCAGAGAAAAAATCAATAAAGATTTATTCTACAAAACAAATAGTAGAAGAAGTGATTGATCCTGAAAAGGAAATTAGCCTTGAAGAAGCGCGCGAAACAAAAAAGAGCTATAAAGTGGGCGACGTTATGACTACTGAAATCATATCAAAGAACTTTGGTAGAATAGCAGCGCAAACGGCAAAGCAAATCTTAATGCAAAAACTTCGTGAGATTGAAAGAGAAAACAGCGTTAACGAATTCGAAGATAAAGAAGGCGAACTTATGGCTTGCACCATTCGCCGTATCGAAGATGGAAACGTTTACGTTGAAATCGGCGGAAATCAAATCGAAGGCGTATTGATGCCAAGAGATCAAGTTCCAGGTGAAAAATACGAACTTAACCAAAGACTTAACGTATACGTTAAAAGGGTTAAAAACGCTGGTAAAGTTGCGCAAATCGTCGTTTCAAGAACTGCGAACGGACTTGTAAAGCGTTTGTTTGAAAACGAAGTTCCAGAAATCAAGCAAGGCGTTGTTCAAGTTAAAGGCGTTGCAAGAGAACCAGGTCAACGCACAAAGATAAGTCGGAACGTAGCCATGT
>JAZRMS010000183.1:0-2080 GCA_045647825.1 Christensenellaceae bacterium | reverse complement strand
TTCACTATCAGAACGGCGGTCTCGTCATCACTCCCGATTGTATGACAACAAACATTGAAAACCTCTTTGTTGCAGGTGGGGCTGTCGGAGGAATCCACGGTAAGAACAGACTTATGGGTAACTCACTTCTCGATATTATCGTATTTGGTAGAAGCGCAGGTCAAAACGCTGCTGCAAAGGCAAAAGACGTAACAGTTGGCAAACTTACTCTCGCTCACGTAGAGAAGTTTGAAAAGGAAATTGCTGATGCTAAGATTGAAACAAACGTTGTTTCACCAAAGCTTCTTCCTAACTACACAAAACAAAGAAACGTTTAAAACTATTAATACCCGATGGCAAGGTTTGTCATCGGGTAAAAATGAGTGTAGTGTTTTTTGATTATATAATAGGGATTTGATGAAATTTTTATTTAGGAGTTATTATGGAAAAACAAAGTAGAAAAGGCCTTAAATGGCTTTGGATTGCAGTTGCTATCATAGTTGTTGCAGGTCTTGGCGTATATTTAACCTATTACGCAAGCCAAAACGGTGGAGTTGATAGCGTTTTCAGTTTGTCAGTTCTTTTAACGGGTATTTTTGTTGTAACTGCTCTTGGCTATTTGCTTGGTAGTGTTGAAATAAAAGGCGTTTCACTTGGAACAGCAGGCGTTTTCTTGGTAGCAATACTTTTTGGTTTCGTATGTTCAATTAGTGGTCTTAAAGACGTTCCTGTTCTTGGAAACTTCTTCCTTGACTCTACAAGCTCTGTTACAAAATATTATAAGAGCGTTGTTTCTAACGTCGGATTAGTTATGTTCGTTGCATCAGTTGGTTTTATTGCAGGACCTAACTTCTTCAAAGATTTAAAGCGCAACTTTAAAACTTACATTTTACTCGGTATAATTATCATCCTTTCAGGAACGTTAGTTGCAGTAGTATTAAGTTTTGTTTCACCATACGGTTCAGATTTCTGGTCTGGTATTTTATCAGGTGCGCTCACTTCAACACCAGGTTATTCTGCAGCTATCGAAGCAGCTAAATTAAAGGGCATTTCAGACACTTACGTTACCGTAGGCCACGCAATAGCATATCCTTTCGGTGTTATCGGCGTTGTATTATTCGTTCAATTGCTTCCTAAATTTCTTAAAGCAGATATGGCTAAAGAAAGAAGCTATTTAAAAACTAACGAAGGCTCTAGCGAACAAAAAGCAGAAAAAGAAGAGAAAAAGCTTTTCTCTTGCGACGCTTTTGGCTTTACAGCTTTTGCAATTGCAGTAGTATTTGGTTTAGCGCTTGGCGCAATTAAAATTCCACTCCCAGGTGGCGCAAACTTCTCACTTGGAACAACTGGTGGCGTTCTTATTATGTGCTTAATATTCGGCCACTTTGGTAGAATCGGCGGACTTTCAATGAAAATCCCTGCAACTACTACTAAAGTTTTAAAAGAATTAGGTCTTATGCTTTTCCTTATCGGCGCAGGCGTTGAAGGTGGCGTAAGCTTAGTATCAGCAGTTGGCGATGACGTAGCAATCGTTGTTTGGGGCTTACTCGGTGGCGCTGTTATGACTATTTTCCCTATGGTTGTTGGTTTCTTCCTTGGTGGAAAAGCGTTAAAACTCCCACTTCTTAACAATCTCGGTTCAATTACAGGTGGTATGACTTCAACTCCTGCACTCGGCACTTTAATTGCCACAGCAGAAACTGAAGACGTTGCAGGCGCATACGCTTCAACATATCCTATCGCACTCGTATTAATCGTTCTTGCTTGTAACTTAATGATAGGCTTAATTTAATTGAATTGCATAAAATACCACCCGTTTTGGGTGGTATTTTTTTGGCTCGGCTACGTAGTAGCAGAGCCTTTTATTTTTTAAGAAAAAAATGGCTAAAACGTGTAAAAATGATATACATTATAATATAATTATACGCGTGGAGCAAGGCGGTTAAAAGCTATAGTAATAGCAAAGTAGATTTCACGTTAAAAAAAGCACTTTTCTAGTATTGGAATAAAAAAGAAAAAATTTAGGGGCAAAAAATAAAAACACCCCCTAAAAAAGAATATCAAAATAAAAAAAATCAATATTGACAATCAAAAGATAATG
>JAZRMS010000182.1:0-3222 GCA_045647825.1 Christensenellaceae bacterium | reverse complement strand
CAGAACGACATGGCTACGATCCGACTTGGTGCAACTTCGTTGTGCTTTGTTTTTGCATAAACACCAAGTTTCCAAAGCTCTTGATCAAGATCTTTCATAAACGCTGAAACTCTAGACTTTATCGCGCCGTAATAATGGTCTTCTAATTCTTGACCTTTAGATGGACGTGCACCGAAAAGCGTTCTGCCACAATGAACAAGGTCTAATCTCTTTTCATAAACGCTCTTATCTATCAAGAAATACTCTTGTTCTGCGCCAACGGTTGGCGTTACCTTTTTAACTTTATCGTTGCCAAAAAGTTTTAAGATACGAAGTGCTTGAACGTTAAACGCTTCCATTGAACGAAGTAGTGGCGTCTTTTTATCTAGCGCCTCTCCACCATAAGAACAAAAGGCTGTTGGAATATACAAACTGCCATCTTTTACAAAAGCATAAGAAGTGGGGTCCCAAGCGGTGTAGCCACGCGCTTCAAAGGTTGCGCGAAGTCCACCAGAAGGAAAACTTGATGCGTCAGATTCACCCTTAACAAGCGATTTTTCTGAAAACTTCATTATCGCTTCGCCCTTTCCAAAAGGCTCGATAAATCCGTCGTGTTTTTCTGCCGTGATTCCGGTCATAGGTTGGAACCAATGCGTAAAGTGCGTTGCACCCTTTTCTATTGCCCATTCTTTCATTGCAGATGCAACCGTCTTTGCAAACTTACTAGAAAGTGGCTTTACACCCTCTATTGCATCGCAAACTGCTAGGTATGCTTCTTCTGGCAAACGCTCTCTCATAACTTTGTCGTTAAAAACCATCGTCCCAAAAGTTTCCGGAATTGATTTTGCGTTCATAATATCTCCTTAAAACAAAATCGGTAATAATGAAATTTTATCATTATTACCGATTAAAGTCAATTGATTATTATTAATTAAAATTAATTTAATTTTAAAGCGCGCAAAAGGTTGTCTACTGCAAACTTTAGATTGCTTTCGCTATTATATCTACTTATTGAAAAATCTTGTGGTAGTTTATTTATAGTGAAAATAGCGCTAACCCCTTCTTCATAGGCCTTTTCCATATTGCCATCTGCACCGCCAACTACCGCTAATACGGGAACGTTCTTTCTCTTACCCGCCCTAGCAACGCCTATAACGACTTTTCCGCCTAAACTTTGAGAGTCGATTTTTCCTTCGCCCGTTAGAATTAAGTCTGCATCTTCGATAACTTTATCAAACTCAACGACTTCTAAAACGGTGTCTATTCCCATCTTTAATTGAGCACCGAAAAAGAAGTTCATTCCCGCACCCAAAGCGCCTGCTGCACCACCGCCTTTTAAGGTGGATAAATCAACGCCGTGATGCTCTTTTATCAAACGGCACAAAGACTTAACCCCTTCATCCAACAACTCAACGGCACTTTCATCCGCACCTTTTTGAGGGGCGAAAACTTTTGCCGCACCACGTTCACCAAAAGGTGGATTATCTATGTCGCACATTGCAATTATTTCCACGCCGTCTAGCGCTTTGTCTTTATTTGAAAAGTCTATTTTTGCTATATCTTTTAAAGTGCCACCTGTGGGAATAAATTCTTTGCCATTTTTATTAAAAAATTTTATTCCAACGGCTGATGCTGCGCCACAGCCAAAGTCGTTTGTGCAAGAACCACCAAGCCCTACTATCAACTTTTTAGCGCCACTTTTTACTGCCGATAAAATAAGTTCACCAACCCCGTGTGTAGTGGTGAGTAAAGGATTTGCCCTGCCTTCTACCATAGGTAGTCCGGCTGCTGCAGCCATCTCAACAACTGCTGTGTTACCCCCGTCTAAAAGCGCGTAAAAGCCGTTAACCTTTTCAAAATAAGGTCCACTACATTCTACAACTATCTTATCCCCGCCTTTGGCTGAAAGGAAACAATCGACACTTCCTTCCCCTCCGTCTGCAACGGGAATGCTTATGACTTCTGCACCATCAAATCTTTGCTTTATACACTCTGACATTATATCGCAAATTTTTGCTGATGAAAGTGTTCCCTTAAAGCTATCTGGTATAAGCACAAATTTTTTCATTACTCAAATACCTTGTCAATTTTCTTCATTTGTTTGTAGAGTTTTTGCGCCATTAAATACATCCCTAAAGTATTTGGGTGACACATATCAACCGTGCATATCTCTCTATTTTTTATATCAAAGAAATTTTTTCCGTTATAAAAATAAACGTTTTTATCCCCGTTTCTCTTGGCTTTTAAATAAGTAGAGCGTATTACCTTTTGTCTTTCAACTTCTTGCATACCCCTTTCCATATCCGGTTTTGACACCATTAATATAGGTGTATTAGGATGTGTTTTTCTAAACTTTTCGTATAGTGGATAGTGAGTTTGCTTTAGATAGTCTGCATTTGGTGCATTGTAGTCGTAATCTAAAACGAATAGCGAGCAGTCGATACCACAAAGATAATCTACCATAGTTTCTTCTGCTTTACCACAACCACTAAATCCAAGATTGATAAAGTCAACGTTATTCCATTTTGATATTATTGCTTGATAAGACGCGTCCGCTCTCGATGCGCATCCCCCTTGCGTTATAGAAGAGCCGTAATATAATATAGGTTTTATATTCTTATATTTTTTTCCGTTAGTAACTACAGCACCTGCATTAAACGAAAGAGTTAAATTCTTTACGCTATTATAATTTGGGAAATACAAAATATAGTTTCTCATCACGCCTTTTAATCTTGCACTAGAAACGTTTGTAGTTCCTGTTATCACCATTCTAGTTACTGCTGTCGACCAAAAAGTGCCGTCGTCAAGCTCTTCTAACAAAATAAACGCGCTATTGCCTATTGCAGAGTTGTTATCAAAACTGACTACTAAACTATCGTATTCAGCATTTATCACTATTTCATTTGCATCAGTACTAAAGCGAAGTCTTCCTCCTGCAGTATTCTTACATAAGGTGCTAACGCCAACGTTTACGGTGTCGGCATCTTCTTGTGGCATACGTCTAAAACGCATGTCTACCGCATCGTAATACACGCCGTAAAGGTCAAAATTAGGGTGTGGAATAGTGTATACGTCCTTATTGCCAATGGTAACTACTCCATCCCTTTTTTGCATATTCTCGTCAATTTTTGTAATATCCATTTTGCCTTTTCTCCTTGACTTTTTTGCTCTTTTATCTTAAAATGTAACTATAAACATTTAGAGGTGTATTATGTATATTGATAAACTCGTTAACTTAAAAAA
>JAZRMS010000181.1:0-2624 GCA_045647825.1 Christensenellaceae bacterium | reverse complement strand
AAAAGTTAAAAACCGTATTGACAAAATACGGTTTTTATTATAAAATTATAATAAATCATGTGAGGTGAAAATTATGAATTTGAAAGGAACTAAAACTGAAAAAAATTTGATGGATGCATTTGCTGGCGAATCACAAGCTCGCAACAAATACACCTATTACGCATCTAAAGCAAAAAAAGAAGGATTCGAACAAATAGCTGCGTTGTTTTTAGAAACGGCTGATAACGAAAAAGAACACGCTAAAATTTGGTTCAAACTCTTCCACGGAATCGGCAATACTGCAGAAAACCTTAAGGATGCTGCAAACGGCGAAAATTACGAATGGACTGATATGTACGCTCGTATGGCTAAAGAAGCTAAAGAAGAAGGTTTTGAAGATATTGCAAGACTTTTTGAAGGCGTTGCTGCTATCGAAAAAGAACACGAAGAAAGATATCAAGCTCTTCTTAAAAACATAGAAGATGAAACTGTGTTTAAGAAAAACACCAAAGCCGTTTGGATTTGCCGTAACTGCGGTCATATCGTAGACTTCCCAGAAGCTCCTGCAAAATGCCCAGTTTGTGACCATCCACAAGCTTATTTCCAATTGAGAGTTATAAATTACTAATATATAATAAACTTAACCCCCGTAGCGCATTGCCACGGGGGTTTTATTTTAGCTTATTTATCTAAAGCGATAGACACGAGCAAGACGTGCAATGCGAGTATTTTTGCGCGTTCTTTAGCCATCGTATAAACACAAAGCACGATTGATGCTTAAGGCTTAGAAACAAGCAAGATGTGCAATGCGAGTATTTCACAAAAATATCGCATTAGATACAAACAACTATCATTTATGGGCGATTGAGTAAGAAACGATTGATTAGCCATAGCGTTTTGACGAGTAAAATGGAAAAAGGACAAGTGTTCTTCCAAAGGCGCATACTTGAAAAGTATGTAACTGAGGAAAACACGAAGTAATTTGCACCATTTTTCCGCCAAAAATCAATCGGGGCGAAAGGAAAAAGCCCCAATTATGCGGGGGTCCACCCCATTTTTTGACCGCTTAAAATATGAATGTGCAAATGGAATACGGTTTGACCTGCATCATCACCTTGATTAATTACTAGGCGATAACCATTTTCTAGACCTAGTTCTTTTTCCAAAGTAGGAATCTTCTTTAGGCACTTTCTAACTTGTTCGCTTTGCTCTTCGGTCATATCGGCTAAAAGTTTAAAGTGGCTTTTGGGTATGCACAAAAAGTGATTTTTTGCTTTTGGATCGATATCTTTTATTATAATCATATCGTCATCTTCATACATTTTGGTTGCAGGAATTTCCCCTGCAATAATTTTACAAAACAAACAGTTTTCCATAATTTACTCCTTTATAATTTGTGCAATAGCGCCGTCCTTAAACGGCTCTATCACCTTAACTTTTGTTATTTTATCGGTATTTTCAAAATCTTTAACGTATAATCTTAAATAGTTTTCAGAATACCCTTCGGAATATCCATTTTTAACTTCTTCAAACAAAAAGTCAAGAGATTTACCAACCATTTTTTTAGCAAAATCACGCTTACTTTTTTCCTTTATCTCAAGCAAACGATTTAACCTTTCTTTTTTTATATCGCCTGAAAGGTCTTGCATTTTATAAGCGACCGTTCCACTTCTTGGACTGAACGGAAAGGCGTGAATATCTGAAAAACGCACCTTTTCCACAAGGTCAATCGTATCTAAAAAGTCTTGTTCGCTTTCAGAAGGAAAACCAACTATAATATCGGTGGTTATTCCTGCATCTGGAAAATATTTTCTAATTAATTCAACCTTTTCTAAATACTCTTCTCTAGTATAGCGCCTATTCATTTTTTTCAAAACGGCGTTTGCACCAGACTGCAAGGACAAGTGAAAATGTGGCGCAAAGTTTTTCATTGCTTTTGCAACGGTCAAAAACTCGTCGGTAATAACCCCAACTTCTAGCGAACCAAGTCTTACGCGTTTTTCGGTGTCTTTTAGTTTTTCTAATAAACCCGAAAGTTTTATCCCCTTATAGTCGTAGGCAGAAAGGTTTATACCGTTTAAAACCACTTCTTTTGCGCAAAGTTTTTGCACTTCTTCTACCACGCTATCTACAGAGCGCGATCTACTGCGCCCCCTTAAATATGGGATTATGCAGTATGAACAAAAATTATTGCACCCGTCTTGAACTTTAACGTATGCACGCGTTCTTAAAGATTTGGTAAACAACAACTCTTCAAACTCAGTACATGCCGGGCTTTTTTGCACTCCGCTTTTATCTAACGCATCAAGTATTTTGTTTTTATTAAACGCGCCTGTAACCAAAAAGTTTGGATCTTTTTCAATAAAACTTTCCGGGGCTTTTTCTGTGGCGCACCCCGTAAATATAACCTTTGCGTTTGGATTAAGTTTTTTTATTCTACTTGCAGTTTGGCGGGATTTTTTCTCTGCCTCTGCCGTGACTGCGCAAGTGTTAACTATGTATAAGTCTGCCTCGATAAGCTTGTCGCTAACCTCGTATCCACGCTCAACAAGTCCCGCAATAAGAGAATCGCTTTCACACTCGTTTACTTTGCAACCGAGCGTAAACACCACCGCTTTCATTCCAGCTCTCCCAGCTCGTACATA
>JAZRMS010000180.1:0-1870 GCA_045647825.1 Christensenellaceae bacterium | reverse complement strand
TATTTTTCAAAGGAGACGTCATGGACCCTGATCCGGCCAATCAGATTTTGGCTCAAACGCAATTCCCCGTGGGGTTGCTTATCGCAATCGTTGTACTAATACTTTTATCGGGCTTTTTCTCTTCAACAGAAACAGCCTATTCTTGTGCAAACAGAATAAAACTTCGCACACTAGTTGCAAACGGAAACAAACGCGCTAAAAACGTTTTATTCTTGGCAGAAGAAAACTATGACAAGTTTATAACCACAGTTCTTATCGGCAACAATATAGTAAACTTATCCGCATCAACCCTAGCAACCATTTTCTTTTTAGAAATAATGGGCAGCGTTTCTAACTACGCGTTAGTGGCTACGGTTGCAATAACTCTTGGCGTTTTGATTTTTGGCGAAATCACACCAAAGTTTATCGCAAAGGTTTACCCCGAAAAACTTGCAATGGCATTCTATCCATTGATAAAACTTTTCTATTACGTTTTCTATCCTTTCAACTTTATTTTTGGTGGATGGAAATGGTTGCTCTCAAAACTGTTTAGATTTAAGGACGAAGACATTGTAACCGAAGACGAAATTATGACTATAGTCGAAGAGGCGGAAGAAGACGGCACGCTCAACACAGAAGAAACCAAATTGATTCGTTCTGTCATTGAGTTTGACGACCTTGAAGTTGGCGACATTTTAGTTCCAAGAGTAAATATTGTTGGTGTTGATATTAGCTCTTCTATGGAAGAAATCAGAAAGGTTTTTGACAAAGAAGGTTACTCAAGAATCCCTGTGTATAAGGATAGTATAGACACCATTATAGGCACGATACACGAAAAAGACTTCTTTAGCGCATACCTTCGCGGAAAGAAGGGTATTGACGGCATTATGCAAAATGCGTTCTATACCACAGAACACGCCAAAATATCAGACCTTCTTCGCCAGCTCCAAAAGAAGAAAGTGCACATTGCAGTCGTTCTTGACGAATACGGCGGAACACTTGGCCTTGTTACCATGGAAGATATACTAGAAGAACTTGTTGGCGAAATCTATGATGAGCACGACGTTGAAGTTAACTACTTCCGTGAAATAGGCGAAAACTCATACCTTGTAGATGGCAACGCATCTCTTTCGGACGCGTTTGAATATCTTGGCCTTGTTCACGAAGAAGAGGAAGAGTTTGATGCAGCCACCGTTAGTGGTTGGGTAATTGAAATGCTTGGCGAAATACCACGCTCTGGCGCAACCATATCTCACAAGAATCTTGATATTGTAGTCACCAAGTCTACCGTAAAGAAAGTGTTACAAGTTAAAATTACGGTGAATGACGTGCTTGAAGAAACTGAAGATAAAGACAAGGAATAATGTATTACAACTACCGCTTTTTCAAGCGGTAGTTTTTGCACCCGTAGCTCAAATGGATAGAGCATCGCTCTCCGACGGCGAAGGTTAAAAGTTCAACTCTTTTCGGGTGCGCCATAAACACACCACGTGCATAGTGGTGTGTTTTTATTATACCTTTCTAGTTTTCATCTCACTTAATCAACAACAAATTATCCCACTCTAATTTTATAAGCACCTTTTCTATTGTTATTAAAACAAACACCATCAAGTGTAGACAAACAATATTTAAACCACATATTGTCCCATCTATATTAAGCAGAGAAATGAACTCAAATTATTAAATAAGTATTATAGATAAAAATACGCACGAACACAGCATGCGTCTTTTTTATTGCGACATTTTTTCGAGCACGTTTATACACCTTTTCTACAATAAACCTCTTAAATCTACACCAAAACGCTTAAAGCTTAATCTATTGTTTTTGTTTTAACACCTTATTTGGTTATAAAAAACCTCCCCACAACATAGTGTATACCATTACCCCCCC
>JAZRMS010000179.1:0-5589 GCA_045647825.1 Christensenellaceae bacterium | reverse complement strand
GTCGGTATTAAATGCCGACGACTTTATTTTTTCAGTAAAAACTCTTTCTCCGAATATTTTTTCTCCGTTTGCATTTTCAAAGTAGGGAAGTATCGAATAATAAAATTCGTTATCAGTCAAATTATTATCAATATAAATATTATCGTTATTTTTTGTGTTAAAAACTAGTTTTTCCGTGTTGTTTTCATGCTTGTAAATATATGCATTTATATATTCTGTCAGACATAATTGCAACTTAATTTGCTTTTTATTTGCTAATAAAATAGGTTTTTCAATTTTTGGCGTTTTAAATCTAGTTGAACGGGGTAAATCACAAGAAGATTTTATATAAATTTTTTCGACGTATCTATTTGGCGTCAATTCATCTGCTAATTCAATAGTGCCGTCGCTATTAAAACTAATTTTATCTATATCAACTTCTTTTATTGATAAGGGGACAACAAAATCGTTTGGTAAACTTTTGTTAGAATAAATTTCTTGCCAAACTTGTGATGCAAGTGTTGTTGGAAGTGTTGCGCCCGTTATATTATTTTCCATATTTCCACCTTGACTTTTTCCAACCCAGCAACCTAAAACATATTCGGCGTTATAAGAAATATTATAAGCGTCTGTATTTCCGTTTTGAGTTCCAACAGTTCCAGTTTTAGAGCAAAGATTATAGTTGAGATAATTTAATTTTTTTGCCGTACCATCTGTTACGGTAAATTTTAACATATCGTTTATTAAAAATGTTGTATCGCTAGAAAAAACCTTGTTTTTTTCAATATTATTAATAGTTAAAATCGAATTTTTTGTGCTCACTTTTTTAATTGTGTGTGCTTTAACGAAATAACCATCATTCAAGAACGTTCCATAGGCTGAAACAATATTAGAAAGTTTTTCTCCATCACTAGTAGAGCCTAGAGCAAGTGCCAACGTTTTATCCTTTTCATTAACTTTAATACCCATTTTCTGTAAATATTTTATTGAATTATCTATTCCATTACTATTCAATATTTTTACTGCGCAAGTGTTTAGGCTTTTTGCTAATGAATATTTTGCCGTAACGTTTCCATAATATTTGTCATTATAATTTGACGGTGAATAACCGTTAAAATCAGTTTTTTCATCACAAAGCGTGCTATATGGTGTAATAACGTTTCGTTCAATCGCAGGGGCATATACCAAAAGTGGTTTTATTATTGAACCGATTTGTCTTTTAATATCGCCACAAGTTGAGTAATATGATAAAATTTCTCCGTTTGAATTCATCAATATACCAGAAACGTCATATTTGCAGTCCAAATTTTCAATTTTTTCTTCTAAAATTTTTTGAAGATTATTATCAAGCGTTGTATAAACGTTTAAGTTGTTTTTAATAAAAGAATTACTTTTAGTGAAATTTGACACTTCTTTTTTTGCCATATATAAAAAATCAAATTTCTTCTTAATATTATTAACGTTTTCTTTAATTTGATTTGGATAAATTTTAACGTTTTCGCTATATTCAAGATTAGAAATATACCCTTGGTCTTTCATTTCTTTCAACACCAGATTTTTACGTTCAAAAGTTTTAATTGAATTTATAGGGGTATAAATTGATGGTGCTTTAATAATTGATGCAAGAATTGCGCTTTCATTTAACGAAAGATTTTCTGGCGCTTTGTCAAAATAAAACTTTGATGCGCTTGTAATTCCATAGCAGTTGTTACCAAAATAAATAGTGTTAAGATACTTTTCCAAAATTTCATCTTTAGAATACTTTTTTTCTAATTCTATTGCTAATTTTATTTCTGCAATTTTTCTCTTTAAAGTCTTTTCGCTTGTTAAATGTGTGTTTTTTATTAATTGTTGGCTAATTGTTGATGCGCCTTCTTTGAATGAGAGAGAAAATAGGTTGGTCACAAAAGAACCTATCAACCTTTTAAAATCGACACCGTTATGCGAATAAAATCTCTTATCTTCAATGGCGATAAAAGCGTTTTTTGTGTAGTCGTTTATCTTTGATATTTCAGTTACTTCTATTTCGTTTGTAATTTCAGAAATTTCCTTTCCATATCTATCGAAATAAGTTATTGATCTATTTAGATTTATTAGCTTATCGTTGTCTAATTTAACATTTGAAACGCTCAAGAATAAATAAGTTAAAAATCCTATTCCTACTATTGCAAGCGATAGAAAAATTAATATCAATATTTTAACGATTTTTTTCATACGTGTTTAGTATGTAAATTTTACTTAATAATATTCTATAATTACGCGTTAAAAATTGACAAAATATAATATTTAAGTTATTATATTTAGTATGGAAAATAATAAGAAATACAAAATAACAACTTATGGATGCCAAATGAATCTGCACGAATCAGAAAAAATAGCGGGTATTTTATGCTCGCTAGGGTATTCGGCTACAGAAAACGAAAACGAAGCTGACGTTATAGTGTTTAACACGTGTTGCATAAGAGAAAACGCTGTTGATAGGGCGGAAGGAAACGTGGGAGCGCTTAAGCAGTTAAAACGCAAAAACAAGGATTTAATTATTGCCGTTGGTGGTTGCATGACACAGCAAAAGGGATTTGCTGAAAAGTTCCATCAAAGTTTTCCTTTTGTGGATATTATCTTTGGAACACATAACTTGGAGAATTTTAAGGATTTATTAATTAAAAAACTTGCAACTAAAAAGAATCTAATAGACGTTTGGGAAAAAGAAGGCGAAATCATAGAAGGAACACCAAAGACTAGAACAAGTTTTCCACACGCTTGGGTTAATATAACGTATGGTTGCAACAATTTCTGCACTTATTGCATAGTTCCTTACGTTAGGGGAAGAGAGCGCAGTAGAAAAACGGAAGATATTATTGCAGAGTGCAAACAGTTGATTAACGATGGCTATAAAGAAATAACTTTACTAGGTCAAAACGTTAACTCATTTGGAAACGACAAGGAAAATGAAAGTTTTCCTGATCTTATTAGGGAAATTTCTAAAATAGAAGGCAAATTTAGACTTCGTTTTATGACTAATCACCCCAAAGATTTTAACGAAGAGTTAATAAAAGCAATAAGCGAAAGCGACAAGACTTGTAAAACCGTGCATTTGCCGGTCCAAGCAGGCTCAAATAGAATTCTAAAACTTATGAATAGAAAATACACAAGAGAAGACTATTTGGAAAAGGTTAGATTGCTTAGAAAATACATACCAGATATCGCCATAACAACGGATATTATGGTAAGTTTTCCAACTGAAACGGAAGAAGATTTTTTAGATACTCTTGATTTGGTTAAAGAAGTAGGTTTTGCTGGCGCGTTCACCTTTATTTATTCAAGAAGAAAAGGCACGCCTGCAGATAAAATGGAAGGACAAATTGATGAAGAAACTTCCAAAAATAGAATTATGCGTCTAATAGACTTGCAAAATTCTACTAACAGAGAGCAATCAAAAGAATACAAGTACAAAGTAGTTGAGATACTTTGCGAAGGTTTTGACGAAAAGAAAAAAATGTATTTAGGAAGAGACGTTTATGGCAGGATGGCTTATTTTGCAAGTTCAACTGATTTAATAGGTCAATTTGTTAACGTTAAAATCACAAAGACGGGTGGAATTTCACTCGTTGGGGAAGTTATTAATTAAGGTGGTAAAATGGCACTTTCACCAATGATGCAACATTATTTGCAAATTAAAGAATTACATAAAGATTGTATAATTTTTTATAGACTTGGCGACTTTTACGAGATGTTTTTTGATGATGCCGTAAAAGCATCTGCAATGCTTGATTTAACGTTGACAGGTAGAGATTGTGGGTTAGAAGAACGCGCACCAATGTGTGGCGTTCCATTTCACGCTGCCGATGTTTATATTCAAAAATTAGTATCTCTAGGCGAAAAAGTTGCTATTTGCGAGCAATTAACCCCACCAGGCGGAAAGGAACTTGTTAAAAGAGACGTTGTTAAAATAGTTACCGCCGGTACAGTTACTAACAACGAACTTATTGATGAAAAATCAAACAATTTTATTGCGTCAATTTATATTAAAGATGAATATTTAGCTATTTCGTGGGCAGATATAACAACGGGTGAATTTTTTGTTAAAAAATTATCTGGCAATAGTGCATTTTCTGAACTTTTAGATACGTTAGTAAAAATCAGCCCTGCAGAAATTATTGCAAATAAAAATGCTTGCGAATTGTTTGTTGACGCGCCATTGATTAAGCACGGCGTTATTCCACGCTTTTATGAATTTACTGAAAGTGAATTTAACTTTTCAAACGCAAGGGCTTCGCTTGAACAACAATTCAATATTCTATCATTTGAACATTTTGGTATCGAAAAGGAAATAGAATGCATTTGTTCTTCTGGTGCGCTTATTTCTTATTTAAAACAAACACAAAAACACGCACTAGTTAATATTAACTCAATCAAAAAAGAAAATGACAATGATATCTTGATGTTAGATGCTAATGCGATAAGAAATTTAGAGCTTGCAAAAACGCTTAAAGATGGAAAAAGATACGGGTCACTACTTTGGATTTTAGATAAAACTAAAACTAGTATGGGGGCAAGAAAACTTCAAAGTTGGATATTGTCACCATTGAATTCCGTTAAAGGTATAAATTATCGCCAAATCGGTGTGGAAAGATTATTTTCCAACACTATAACAAGACAAAGTCTTGTAAATTTATTGTCTTCAGTTAGAGACGTGGGAAGAATTACCGGTAAAATTTCCAACGGAAATCTTATGCCCAAAGATTGTATTTCGTTGAAAAACTCTTTGGAAATCTTGCCAAATATAAAATTTCAATTATTAGGTATTGATTCGGAAATTTTAGCAGATATTTGTGAAAACCTTTTTGATTTTTCTAATACGGTTGAACTACTATTTAACGCTATTGACGACAATCCACCACCAACCTTAAAAGACGGTGGATACATTAAGCAAGGGTTTGATAGCGAACTAGATGAACTTAGGTCTTTAAGCAAAAATAGCAAGTCTTGTTTAGCAGAAATTGAAAATAGAGAAAAAGAAAGAACGGGAATTAAAAACCTAAAAGTTGGATATAACCGCGTATTTGGTTATTATATCGAAGTTTCTAATTCGTTTAAGGATAAAGTTCCATACGACTATCAAAGAAGACAAACGTTAACAACAGGTGAAAGGTTTATTACTGAAGAATTAAAAGAAATAGAAATAAAACTTTTATCCAGCCAAGAAAAATCACTCGTCAAGGAAGCCGAAATATTTAATCAAGTTAAACAACACTTGCTTGATAGGATTAAGCCTTTACAATCGGTTGCAGACGCTATTGCTACTCTAGACGTTTTGCTTTCATTAGCAACTGTTGCAAGAGAAAATTCTTACGTTAAACCTCAAATACTAGAGTCTAACGGAAAACTTAACATTGTTGACGGAAGACATCCGGTTGTAGAATCAATTTCAAAACAAAGGTTTGTTCCAAACGATTGTTTACTTGATAATACTGAAAATAGAACAATGATTTTGACCGGACCAAATATGGCTGGTAAAAGTACCTATATGCGCCAAATTGCCCTAATAACTATTATGGCACATATCGGTTCATTCGTGCCTGCTACAAGCGCTGAAATCCCTTTAACAGA
>JAZRMS010000178.1:0-1970 GCA_045647825.1 Christensenellaceae bacterium | reverse complement strand
ACTTAAATATAAATATGACGCGTGCATAACTTAATGCACGCGCTATTAAAATTTTAAAAATTACTTTTCGTTTTTGTAAATTTCTTTAAAGTATTTATACGTATCAACTTTTAATTCGCCACAAGCAGGCTCGTCACAAATAATAATGCCGTCTTTATGCATTTGAAGTGCGCTAATAGTCCAAGCGTGGTCAACACCGCCTTCAACACAATGGCGAAGTGCACGCGCTTTGTTGTGTCCACTAATTAATAGCATAACTTGTTTAGAATCGCAAACGGTGCCAACACCAACAGAAAGTGCAGTTTTTGGAACTTTGTTCACGTCGTTATCAAAAAAGCGAGAGTTTACGATTAATGTGTCCTCCGTAAGCGCACGAACACCCGTTCTTGAAGTTAGAGAAGTAAATGGTTCGTTAAACGCGATATGTCCGTCAACACCACTACCACCCATAAACAAATCTATTCCGCCGTAAGATGCAATCTTTTCTTCGTAGCGAGCGCACTCTGCTTCTAAATCTTCTACCATACCATTTAATATGTTGACGTTTTCGCTAGGAATATCTATGTGATTAAAGAAATTGTCGTGCATAAAATACCAATAGCTTTGGTCGTGGTCTTTTGGAAGACCAACGTATTCATCCATATTAAAGGTAACAACGTTCTTAAACGTAACCTTTCCTGCCTTATTCATTTCAATCAACTTTCTATAAACGCCAAGAGGTGAAGAACCAGTTGGAAGTCCTAGCACAAAAGGACGATTTTCTTTGTGATTATTGATAGCGTTAGCAATATGATTTGCCGCCCATTCGCTCATTTTTTCGTAATTGTCTTTAATGATTAATTTCATTTTCTACTCCTTTATAATTAGATTTTATCCATTCTTATTATCCGATTATACAACTAAATAAATCTTTTGTAAAGGCATTTTTAAAACTTTTTTTCAAATAAGATTTGACCCTTGGTTAACGATTTTAAGGTAATTAAAATCAAAAGTAAAAACATGTTTTTACTTTTGATTTTTCTTTTTTATTCTCGCTTTACTTTTTAGCTAAAATCTTGATTTAAAATATACGCCTATAAATAGATGTTTTCATATATTTTAATTTATTAATATCGTTAGCCTTTTTATAATTTTATCAAATTAATTTGTCTTAATTTCAAATAATGGGATTTGTATTTTTATTAATTCGCATAATCATGGTATAAAAAAACCCTCACTTTTTTAGTGAAGATTTTTTTATGTTTTCAGCAATTTTTTCCAAATTTTTATTTAAGCCAAGGCATCTCTTCCCCTTCTTTTAACTCTGGAAGGCGCGCATTAACTCTGTAATAGGTTATTCCATTTCTTTTTAGAATATGATATTTTTCTTCTCTAAAATCAAACCCAAATTCAGGGAAGTGTTCAGATAGAGAAAGAAGTTGCACCATAGAAACTCTAACGTGTTCTTTTTGAACTTCCGTTTCAGCTTCTTCAACCGCTTTTCTCCACTCTGCTATCCAACTTTCACATTGCTCTTTATTGTCAAACGGAATAGCAATTTCAGAAGTTTCGCAATGAGCGTGCGTTTTTTTAGCAGAAAATTCGCTAGTCCAGTCTATATAACTTCTAATTCGCTTCCACCCTGCACCGTAATAACCTTGCAAGAACTCATCCATATAAGCAAAATATTCTTTTTCACTCATATCGGGATTCCACAAAAGTTTGGATAATAAATATGCCCTTAATTCGCCAAATTCTGCAGAAAGCGACTGCTCGTTGCCTTGGGCAAACACACCCGTTACGTTGTTTTCTACAAAGAATTTGATATTTTTATGCATAACGTGAAGGTTTGGGAACGGCAACATATACTTATGGAAATTAGTAGTATAATCCCAAACGTAATATTTTTTAGTAATTTTCCCCCACTCTTCAACGTCCTTTTTGAAAGAAGTGTAAGTCGGAGGCCAAGCGGTCTTAGGAAGACAAAATAT
>JAZRMS010000177.1:0-1838 GCA_045647825.1 Christensenellaceae bacterium | reverse complement strand
GCCTTTTTATATGCCAAAAGCGAGTTTTCTATAATTTCTCCGCCCCAAAGCCCGCGGTGCGCAATCGGTTTGTTAAATAGCCAATAATTATTATTAACGCGCATAATCACTCCTTTTTTAGTCATATATTTTTTAATTTGCTTGCAAAATCTTTGCGTTTAGTATATACTATTTAACGAATATTATATAGTAAAAGGGATGTTATGTCAATAAATAAGGAAAATATTAGGAATTTTTGCATAGTTGCGCATATCGATCACGGCAAGTCAACCCTTGCCGATAGGCTTATGGAAAAAACCGGGCAAGTTAGCCAAAGGGATATGGAAGAACAACTTTTAGACTCTATGGATTTAGAGCGTGAAAGGGGTATTACCATAAAACTTACCCCCGTTAGAATGTTTTATAAGGCAAAAGACGGCAAGGAATATATTTTTAACCTAATCGATACCCCCGGCCACGTTGACTTTACCTACGAAGTTTCTCGTTCGTTAAAGGCGTGTGAAGGTGCGATACTAATAGTAGATGCAACGCAAGGCGTTCAAGCCCAAACTTTAGCAAACGCATATCTTGCGATAGATAACGACCTAGAAATTATGCCAGTTATCAACAAAATGGATTTGGCGTCTGCTCGCCCAGATGAAGTTGCTACCGAAATAGAAGATATTTTGGGTGTTGAAGCGGCTGATGCGCCTAGAATTTCAGCAAAGAGTGGGTTAAACGTAGAAGACGTTTTAGAGCAAATTATTCATAAAATCCCTGCGCCGAAAGGGGATGATAACGCACCGTTAAAAGCACTTATTTTCGATAGTTATTACGATAATTTTAAGGGCGTTATTTGTTTTGTTAGAATAATCGACGGCACTGTTAAGGTCGGCACTAAAATCAAGACCTTTATGTCGGATAAGCAATTTGACGTAACTGAAGTTGGTATTTTCTCACCAAAAATGCAAATGAAAGATAGCCTAACGGCAGGCGAAGTTGGGTATATCGCCGCAAGCATTAAAAGCATTGAAGACACGGCTGTTGGCGATACCATTACCGAAGTTGATAACCCTGCCAAAGAGCCACTAGCCGGCTATAAGAAGGCTTTGCCTATGGTCTTTTCGGGCGTGTTCCCGCTAGACGGCAGTAAGTTTAACGACTTGAAAGACGCGCTACTTAAATTAAAACTAAACGACGCTTCGTTATCAATCGAACCAGATAACTCTGTTGCTTTGGGATTTGGGTTTAGATGTGGCTTTTTAGGGCTACTTCATATGGACGTTATCCAAGAGAGAATTGAAAGGGAATTTGACCTTCAAATTATAACCACTGCTCCGTCAGTTTCTTATAAAGTTTATAAGACGGATGGAACGAAAATGGTTATTGAAAATCCAACCCACCTTCCACCGGTCACCGAAATTGAGTATATGGAAGAACCTGTTATCAATGCAAGTATTTTCACACCACCCGATTTCGTTGGGCCAATTATGGAACTTTGCCAATACAAGCGTGGCGTGTATAAAGATATGATTTATCTCGATAAAACTCGTGTTCAATTAAAATATACTCTTCCACTAAACGAAATTATTTACGACTTTTTCGATAGTCTAAAGTCACGCACTAAAGGGTATGCTTCTTTCGACTACGAAATTTCGGGCTATCAAAAGAGCGATTTGGTAAAACTTGATATGCTCTTAAATGGCGACGTTTGCGACGCATTATCTATTATCGTGCATAAGAGCAAGGCTTACGAAAGGGGTCGCCAAATTGCCGAAAAACTTAAAGAAGTTATCCCACGCCAAATGTTTGAAATTCCTATTCAAGCGGCAAAGTCGGATCGTAGCCATGTCGTTCTG
>JAZRMS010000176.1:0-1652 GCA_045647825.1 Christensenellaceae bacterium | reverse complement strand
ATCGGTGCGCGAACTTGAAAAATTGGCAGCATCACATAAGAAAACCAAAAAAGCAACACAACCTAAAGCAAAAAACAACTTCTATAACAAGGTTGAATTATCCCTTAAAAACGAATTACATAGAAAGGTCAGTATAACATCTACCGGTGACGGAAAGGGTAAACTTACTATCGAATTTTTCAGCGATGAAGAACTTTCTGATTTCGCACGCAGATTAGCGGAATAATATATGACAAAAAGACTTAAAAAGTTAGCACCTTGCAGGGTGTTCCGCCGCCGACCGCCACCTTATATATAATATAGCGAAAAAATCTATTTATATATAAGGAGAGAACTATGTTATATTTATTTTCAATTTTAGCCCTTCTTTGTTGGAGTGGCTCAGACCTTTTTTCGAAAATGGGTACGCGCGAACGTGATAAAAACAGTCATTGGAAAGTTGTTTTTGCGGTAGGCTTTGTAATGGGTATCCATTTCTTTATTACCCTTATCGGTGGTGCAATAATCGACAACACTGTAGGCGTAGATGCTGTGCCCAAAATGGTTGCAAGCCTTTTTTATACCGATTTTAAAATTGCCGACTTCTTTACCTACTTACCGGTTGCCGCGATTTATATCTTGGCAATGGTTATGGGTTATATCGGTCTTCGTTATATCGAACTTTCGATTTCTTCGCCGATTTGTAACTCATCGGGCTCGTTAGCATTTATATTATGCTTACTTTTTGGGATCGAATCAAAAGACAGCCTAACACCGTTGGTAATTGTTGGCGTTTCTTTGATTGCCGTTGGTATTGTGGCGCTTGGCTTTGTGGAACAAAGGGAAGACGAAGAAGTTAAAAAAGCAAGACAAGAAAAAGCAAACCGTAAATACACCAAAAGTGTGCTTGCTTTCTTGTTGCCGATTTCTTATCTTGTGATTGATGCTCTTGGCACCGTGTTTGACGAACTTGTTTTTGCTAAGACTGATATTACCGATTACGCCGCAAACTCCGCTTTCGAATTAACCTTCTTTATTCTTGCGATATTTGCTTTTGTATGGCTTAAAGTTGTTAAGAAAGATAAAGTGTTCAGCGGAAACAAAACACTCTATTTTGGCGGTTTATGCGAAACTATCGGACAAGTATTTTATATGGCGGTTATTTTCAGTGAATTTACAGAAGGTATGGTTATTATCTCTGCATACTGTGCAATCTCAGTTCTTTGGAGCCGTATATTCCTTAAAGAAAAAATGTCTTGGAAACATTACGCTGTTATCGCAATGGTAATCGCAGGTATTGTAATTTTAGGATAATTTTTTATTAGTATATACATATATAATATAATATAGGGGGTCGAAAGACTCCCTTTTTTACTGTAAAAATGTGGTTTATCAGGCTAAAGACCCCAAGATATTGTACCGAAAAAAAGTTTTTTAAAAAAATTAAAAAAAGTTTAAAAAAAGTGTTGACAAAAGGGTAGCGGTGTGGTATTATACTCTAGCGCTCGCAAGAAGCGGGACGCAAACGAACCTTGAAAATTAAACAACGACAATAATAAGGACCCGACAATTCTTAAGAGAAATCGAGAGAAAAGTCAAGTACTTTTAAAAGTATTGAAGGACAGAATAATGCGTCAGCATTGTTCGAAAAATGAGCTTTTAAGCTTATCTAA
>JAZRMS010000175.1:0-5877 GCA_045647825.1 Christensenellaceae bacterium | reverse complement strand
GATTTAACCATTTGTTGGATTTGAATTTTTTCTGCTCTTCCATACCCCGTTAACGCCTGCTTTATTTGTAGCGGAGTGTATTCAAAAATTTTGCCACACTCTTTAATAGCCGTAAGCAATACCACGCCCCTTGCGTGAGCAACTGCTATACCCGTTTTAACGTTTTTAGCAAAGAATAGTTCTTCTATCGCTATTTCTTCTGGCTTAAACTTGTCGATAATTTGTTTTACGCCTTTTTCTAGCATAGTAAGTCTTACGGGCAAACTTTCATCCTTTGGTGTGGAAACAATGCCGTAGTCAATCATTTTGGACTTTCCGCCCTTATTCGTTTCTATTACCCCATATCCAAGCGTTGCTAAACCAGGGTCAAAACCAACGATAATCATACCTTATTATTGTACTTTAATTAACATAAAAAGTCAAGGTTTTCTTTTATAAAAGAAAGCGAACAAAAAAAGAGTGGCTTTTTGCCACTCTTTAATATTCTTTATGCCCCTGTATCACAGAAAATAAATTGTTTTTCTATCTTAAAGTTTAGCGTAACGTCAAACTCGCCACCAACACCGTGCCTTGCCACGGTAACGTAGAAAGTATCGCCCTTTCCGTATAACGTTCTAAGCTTTGATATAATTTGAGCAAAGGAATTTTGTGTTGTTACCGGCTGTGAAACGTTTTTCGTTCCATCGAAATAACTGATTTTTACTATAACGTCATCTTGTAAAAATCCAGCAAGATCTGCATTGCTTCCTTCAACTACGGAAAACACTTTCAAGTATGAATCCGTGCCGTCGGTAAACTCTTCTACCATTATGCCAAAATTCCATCTTCCATCAACGTAGCCATAGTTTGTAGCCGTTTTGTTCTTTATAAGATTTGTCGCAATATTTTTAAATCCCGTATCTTCACCTTGCTTGTAAATTGTCTTGAAAGGAATCGCGTTCCTAGTCAAATACACGTCGCTACCGCCGTTTACAAGCCCTATTAGCTCACCATAGAAATTATATAGTCCACCGCCAGAACTGCCGTGAGTTGCGTGCGCGTCTATTTGCATAACGGTAAGTTCCGTTCCATCAAACGACATTGTTCTTTCAAGATAACTTATTATTCCTTGAGAAACGGACATAGGCATTGTGCCACCAGGGTTTCCTATTGCAAAAACTTCTTCCCCATAACTATGCGTGTAATCTGATGCAGGCAAATGCGCCTCAACGATTTTATCGCTACTAACCCCGCTACCTGTAACGTCCAACTTTAGAACGGCAATGTCAGTAAAAGAATCCCCACCAACTAGCGTGATTGCCTTGTCGTTGTGAATTTTGTTGTCTATAACACCTGTAAAAGTATACTTTGAGTCGTATTCTGGGTCGTTAAAGTTTCTCGCGTTTTCATCTGGAAGATAAACCGTGATGTTTCCACCACCACTAACAACGTGATAACAAGTCAAAATATAAAACTCGTTTTGAGAGTTTATTTTTGCTCCGTCCTCATCAAAAACGTCGGCATCTACTATAACCCCAGAACCACTACTAGAACTAGTATCATTTTTAACGTTTATAGCAACGTTAGCACGCATTACGCTCTCTATTGCGCTTAGCCTGTCAATCTGTCTTTCCTCTTCTCCCTTTTCGTTAAAGGTGACCGTGTAGTTATTAGTGGCAGGACTATTATCACCACCACCGCCACCAGATCCTCCGTCACCAGGAAATTCAGGCAAAAAACACGCAGTTGCAGACAAAGCCAAAACAAGCGCGAATATTATCAATAAAACTTTGCTAGTTATTTTTCTCATAAAAAACTCCTAAAAGTACTCTGCATTTATATTCTATCACATTTTTATTTAAATTTCCTTAAATGTTGCAAAAAAATTTTGAAATATTTAAATTTAAAATGCTTTCAAAGTATTTTTTCTTAAGGCTATGTCACAGAGAATGGTTGATTTACACCAAAATTATTTTGGTGGGTTAACGAGGAAAATGCAAGAAAGACAAGCGCTTTGTGAGGGCGCATACCCTCAGTGGTCTGTAACCGAACAAAACGCACAGTATTTCGCAGGATTTTCCCGTTAAAAATCAACCAAGTGATGTGACAGAGCCTTTCTTAACAAAAAAAGAAAAGAACGCCCTAATAGTTTATGCACCTTAAGTCGTTCTTTCCACTCCACTCCTCCTTTTTTACGGAGTGGAATTTTCTACTGCCGTAATTAAGGGGTTATGGTATTATCACGGCAGTACATATAGCGATTTTTTTATAAAAACAAAAATCACTTTACCACCGACACTATAAGTATTAGCAAACAAAGTGATTTTATTCAAATATTTTTAAATTTTTAAGCGTGACGCTTAACCCTTATTACACTATTGAATAAGTGGTTAGATGCAAGCAAGACAAGGCAAACGAAAACCACCGATAGGCGCGTACGTCTGTACGTAACTAATGGTGGTTTATATTTTGGTTTATTATTTTTTATTTTAAGGGGTTAGATACAAGCAAGACAAGGCTCGCGAAGTGTTTTGGGTGAGATTAGCCTTGTTGGCTATCGAAATCAAAACACTAAGCAGAAACGCAGTATTGCGCCGTAGATAAACCCTTAAAACTAGACTTCTATCTTCTTCGCTTTCGCCCTTGATTGGTTGAAAGCCATGTTGGAATATCCTTCTTTGCTCTTTAAATCTTCTTCAAAGAGTTTTTTCTGTCTATCGTAAATTTCGTCTGGCATAGAGGTAATTCCTTGGCTATTTGATGGGAGTTTATCTGGGCTTCCTTCTTCTGCAAAAACGCTTAAGCGGTCGTTTCTATATTGTTCTCTAACGGCCTTATCACGGAAGTTAGGGATATCCTTTGGAACACCACCGTCTAATACTGAACGATAAGCAAACATTCCACAGAAACACATATCTAGCGCAGAATAAATGTCGATATAGTCTGCCTCTGGGTTGCCTTTTATTGCTTCTACAAAGTTATATGCTGAATAGAAGTCAGAGCCACCGTGTCCAAACGCTTCACTCTTATCGCTAACTTGTGGAAGATAGCTTACTCTTTTTTGGTTTTTATAATCGCCAGAGAATGGGTCGTTAAATAGATAAATTCTACGGTAGGCATCTGAACTAGCATCCTCTCTCGCAGTTTCCATTCTACCTTTATTGCCATACATATTAAACCACACGGAGTTTTTATAAAGGCCACCGTGCAAGCTCTTTACTATTGCACCGTTTTCTAATTCAACCATTTCTATCGCGAAAGAAGCGCCAAGTTTACCCATACGGAAACATCTATCCGCCATCTTTCCTTCGTAGCCAGTTACTTTAACAGGGCGAAGTTTAGTGCCGTGAATAATTGGGCCTAAAGAGTGGGTGCAGTAAAAGTTGCCGTACATTCTGTTGCGCCAATGGTTTTTGTCGCCATAAGCAATGCTTGGCCAAATGCTTTCGCAGTTGTGAATATATTCGCATTCTGCGTATTCAAGTTCACCGATTGCCCCTTCTTTATAAAGTTTTCTCATTTCGTTTGGACCTGGCATATACACGTAGTTTTCTGCGTAAGCGTAAGTTAAGCCTGTTTGCTCTATTGTTTCAACAAGTTCAACTGCCTCTGCCATGGTTTGAACGGGAAGAACTTCACTTGCAACGTGCTTTCCCGCCTTTAACGCTTTAATAGCAAATGGTGCGTGTTCGTGCGCGTAGTTAGCAAGCCAAACAGCATCCATATCGTGCTTAATAAAATCGTCAAAATTATCGTAGAAAGCAATATTTCTATCGCCATAATTATCTTTTTGACGTTGAAGTGCTTCTGGCCACTTATCGCAAATAGCAACGATTTCTGCATTATCTGCTATATCGCAATAGCTTATCATGCTAGTTCCACGATACGCCCCAAGCACACCTATTTTAATCTTTTTGTTTTCCATTTTTCGACCTCCATATAATAGTCAATCATATTTTAACATTGATTTATACTTATGTAAATGACATTTTTCCCTTAATATATGGAAAATAGTATCTTTTGATTGACTTTTAACTTTTGTTGATTGTATAATCAAATAAAGGTGAAATTATGTTTGATAGAAATATTTGTCAGTTTGTTCCACACAAAAAAACTCAATTAGATTTACAGCCCTTACATTTTGTTTTTGAATCTACTGAAATCGCAGAAAATGATAGCGAACTTTCCGTTTATAGGATTTATTGTTTGCTAGAAGGTGAAGCCACGTTCAAAAACAGATGTGGTGAGCACAAAATCAAGCAGGGTGACGTTGTTATGTGTTTACCAGGAAAGCGATTTTCATTTAACCCTCAAAAGGGCGCAAAATACGCATACGTTAGTTATATAGGTATTCGCGCGTCTATGCTCACCGACAAATTCCATATCAACGAAAACAATTGCGTTTTCCACGGGGTTACGGAACTACTTAGCGTGTGGAAAAACGCGCTCCCCGTTGCCTCTTCCGTTTCGGACTTAAGGACGGAATCGGTTATTTTATACACCTATTCGGTAATAGGCTCTAAAATTATAAACGAACCTATCCCCGATTTAGAAACAAACGCGGCAACCGAAACCAAAAAGTTTATTGACGCGCATTTTTCTAACCCAGAACTTACTTTGGCAACCGTTTGCGAAAAACTTTCTTATAGCTCTAAATACATATCTTCAATTTTCACAAAACAATATAAAACCACTCTTTCTAAATACCTAAACTCTATTCGCATAGAACACGCTTGCTCTTTGATAGAGCGTGGGCACACAAGCATTAAGACGGTGGCGTTTATGTGTGGTTTTAACGACCCCCTTTATTTTTCAAAAGTGTTTAAGCTATATAGAAAAGTTTCGCCAAGAGAATTTATTAAATCAATACAAGAAAAATAAGAAAATCCCGTGCCTAAAAGACACGGGATTATTTTATATTGAGTTTATAACAACACCCTTATACCTTCTAGCACAACCAAATGTAGCGGATAGAAAATATAAAAGAAATATTTCATTTTTAGTTTGCCCCTTTCCCCCGAATAGAGAAATAATATCGGCAAGGATAATAGCGCGTAGATAGAAAGAGAAAGGCTTGCGCTTGTAAACACCAACACTATTAGCCCCACGGCAAAACATAACTTTCTATAAAACAAATCATCTAGTTTTTTTAGCCTGTCGTTATCGATTTTTCTAAAATCTAATAGCGAGGCAAAAACGGGTAGCATGCACCCCCAAAAACCATAATCCACTTTATAAAACTTATTAAACAAGGATATCCCTACAATAACCAAACAAAACGTTATTGTGGATATTGTTTTTTCTTGCCATCCCTTTCCCTTTTCAAAAAAACACTTTTTTAAGTGGTCTAATGAAAATATTGCAAGAATGCTTAAGGAAAAAGTTATTAAAATAGAAAAATATAAATTGTTTGGGTTAAAAATAGCATACGCCACTTGGCACGCGATTGCAAGCGCAAAGATTAAAGCGAAATATTTGGTTTTATTTTTAGTGTATCTGCACCCTTCTGCAATCATAAAGGCAAAGATAGGCATAGAAAGTCTGCCGATATATCTTAACACGTTGACCGAAGGAAACAACATTACCCCAACGTGATCGACAACCATTAAAAGTGCCGCCAAAACTTTAAGTTGATTTCCACTAAACAATCCTTTCGTTTGCATTGTTTAATCTTTTTTCCTTTTATTTTGCTCTTTGTTCGCTTTCTTTTTTGCAAGCTTGAAACTTTTTAATCTTTCAACAACTTCTTGCTCTGCTTTATAATCGGCAACGACTTTTTTGTATTTTTCGTTTACTTCTTCGGCAACCATTTCCCAAGTGCGATAGAGCGTCTTTCTAGCCTCTTTACCAGCCTTTTTAGTAACCCCGTCTTGAGAAAGAACTTCCATTATTTTATCT
>JAZRMS010000174.1:0-3272 GCA_045647825.1 Christensenellaceae bacterium | reverse complement strand
AAATCCTGCGAAATACTGTGCGTTTTGTTTTTGTTACAGACCACAGGGGGTATGCGCCCTCACAAAGCGCTTGTCTTTCTTGCATTTTCCTCGTTAACCCACCAAAATAATTTTGGTGTAAATCAACCATTCTCTGTGACATAGCCTTATATTTTCTAATTGTTTTATTATAAATTCAACAAAACGACTGCCATAAGTCCAAAAAACAAGCCAACGTATTGTGAGCTTTCATATTTTTCCTTAAACAAAAATCTACCAAACACAAAGGTTAAAAGTAGTCCACCGCCAGAAACGACAGGGAAGTATATCCCAGGGGCAAGCAAGTTTCCGCCTATTACAACGGACACAAAGAAAACGTTTAACGCAAGCAAAACACCAGAAATTAAACAAGATGGCGCTGTTGTTTTATGTAACGGCTTTATTTTGCCCTTTTCCATGATTATGGCGCTTATGCCCAAAAATATCATTGCAAAAATGAAAGCAACAACCATCATTTCCGTTCCAAAATTGCCGTTATGTTCGGTTTGTTGCATAGTTTGGAACATTGCAGAAAATCCGTTTGAAGCAGCACCTAAAAGAGCAAAAATAAGCCATTTTGCCGTTATAGGCTTTCTTTCGCTTTTGCTCTTTCCAAACTTAACGTTTATTAAAAAAAGGCTTATGCAAAGAGCAACAAGACCTATCCAAAAGAAAAGGCTAACAGAGTTGTGCAAGAAGAATATGCCGTAAAAAGTGGGGATTAAAAGCCCTAAATTAGAAAAAAGTCCTGTTAAAGAAACGTCGCCACAAGTTACAGAAAGTTGAATAAAAATGGTTGCCAAGGCAAAACATAGTCCATAAGGAATAGCATATTTAATTAGGTCGAAAGAAAAACCGCTAAAATCCGTTCCTTTTTGGATAAAGAATAAAACCACGTAAAAAGCAACGCAAGAAATAAGCGTGAAGAAAGAATAGAAGACAGGCGGAGCAAATTTTCCATACTTTTTCTTTGTAACGGTTGAAAGGGTTGCGGGCACTATTTGACCAAGAACGTATAGAACTGTTAAAAATTCCATAAAAAACCTCTAAAAGATATTGTAGTTTATATTCTTTCACATTATAACACAGACAAAAGAAAAAAGTGCTAGTTTTTTGTTGCACTATATATATAAGTTGGACTATTTTTATATTTTCTTGTTAAAAAGTTTGATTTATCCTTTTATCGTGGTATAATATTTACATGGACAAGTGGATTGAGATTAATAGTATGCCCGAACTTATATTTGCACACAACTACGTTTCGGCAAGTAATTATAAAAATCACCTGATAGCGCAAAAAGATTTTTTTGAGATTTCTTATTTAAGGTTTGAAAACAAAGGTTTAACCGCAGAAAAATTCTTCAAAAATCAAATTAATAGTGGCGCTGACGGGGTTAGTTATGACGACGGGTGTGTTTGTTTTCACTTGCGACCTTATGCAGAGGACGTTTCTTACGAAGGACTTTTTGAAGTTCATTGCGTTGGCGTTAGGTGCAAAAACAAGTGTTTTTTCCCAGAGAAAAGTTTGAAAATTTCTTCTTCTGCAAAAAACGCGGAAAGACTTAAACAAATTATAGATGAAATAATAAAGCTTTATAATTTTTATCCAGAGAGAAAGATTAGAATGAGCGCTTTGGTTTTAGAATACGTGGACCTATTCTTTTCACAACACGAAAAGGACGTGCAAGAAGGGAAAGAAGTGACGGGTGAGATAGGCTACGTTAACAAGGCCAAGGGATATATAAAAAAGTTTATAGATAAGAAAATAACCGTGAAAGAAATTGCCAAATACGCGCACGTGTCAGAGGCGTATTTATGCACTATCTTTAAGAAGATAACGGGCGAAACGATTATTACTTACATAAACAAATATAGGTTATATTTGATAAAAATGTATATAACGGAAAACGGGATGACGTTAAAGGAGGCTTGTGCTTTAGTTGGGGTTATAGACCCTGCTTATGCAAGTAGATTGTTTAGGAAATACGAAAAGCGAAGTTTGAGAGAGTTTAAGGCAACCGAATGGCAAAACCCAAGAAAAAAGATAAAAGATAAGGAGAAATAAAATGAAAAAAATTTTAGTTTGCGTTTTAGCATTAGTTTGTGTGTGTTCTTGCTTGTTTATGACTGCTTGCAAGTTGGAAAAAGTATATAGTTTTGAAAGCATGATTGTAGAGCAAGATAGCGAAAGGGTGGAAGTTAAAAGAAACGACACCTTTAACGATATAAAATACGACGCGAATTCAATAGTTTTAGACGTAAAGGAAGACAAAACTTTCACTTTTAGCGCAAATGGTTTACTAGAACAAACACTCTCTGGCAGTTGGGAAACGATTGAAAATAACGGCACGCAAGAAACGGTGCTTAATTTTAGCACGGTCGGACTTGAAATTATCGTGGGGTCTATCGTAAACGGCAGGGCAACCATTTCGCTATATGCAAACGGCGTTGATTATACTATTGTTCTTAAATAGAGCGCACAAAAAAACAAAAGGCTTTCGCTAAAGGCGAGATCCTTTTTTATTGAATGCGAATAATTCTTTTCAATTTGGCAACAATTATAAAAAAAGGAGGATTATTATGGCAAATATGTTGACCGAAAAAGAGGCAACGCTAATTAGCGACCTTTTAACTATGGAAGAAACTGCGTTTAAGAAGGCGAGAATTTATTCTAGAACGATAACAGACCCAGACGTTGCAAATGCTTTTAGGGCTGTTGCAGAAGGGCACAAACAGCGTTTTAACGCATTATTCGATTTGCTTTAAGGGGGGGAATATGTCAAATTATAAGCAAGAAATAACTTTGAACGAAAGAGATTCTTTGGTGGACACCTTGTCAACTGAAAAACAAATCATAAAGGCTTATGCACTAGCGCGCACCGAAGGGTGTAGCAAGGGTTTTTTAGACACGATCGATAAAAATTATCGTCAAGCCGTGGATGAGCAATTTATGGTTTTTTCTAAAATGACAGAACACGATTATTACAGCGTTCAATCGGCAAAGGAAGATAAGCTTTCTTCTTTAAGAAAGACTTTTGCAAGTACTAAAAAACTAATGAGTGAGAATTTTTGATAAAACAAGTTGTTATTTTTAATGGTAAACGCTTGAGTTTTTTATAAAAAAGTCTTATAATATAATTAAGAAGGTTTTCGGACAACACTTCTATAAAACAACCGAGAAAAAGAATAATAGGGCCTTTTTCTCGCGTTTTGAAAAGAGGCTTTTTTTATGCAAGAATCACTTAAAAAACTTA
>JAZRMS010000173.1:0-5963 GCA_045647825.1 Christensenellaceae bacterium | reverse complement strand
TCTCTTAAAACGACGAAGTGCGCTATCGATATTTTCGTTTTCTCCAACTCTTACAATTGACATCTCTTTCAACCCTCCTTTGCCCTTTGGCGGTTCGTTAAGCCTATTTAGTATACCAACGGCAATAATTTTTGTCAAATATTTTTTACTGCTTTTTTACAAAAATTTTTATTACACCTTTTTGTTCCCCTTTTTTGTTTGACTTTTTCTTTTATTAGGAATAAAATTAATTAAAAATCGTATAGGTTAACTATAATATGAAAGAAAAAACTCGCTACAACTTTTTAATATTCGCTTGCGCCTTTCTTTGGATTATGATGATGGGCTCTAAAAACGTTTATACGGCAGAACTTGTTGAAATAGGCGTTGTTTTTGGGGTTAACAAAGCAGAGGCCAGCCTTGCTATGACATATTATTTTATCACTTATTCCATAGCTCAAATTATACTTTTCTTCTTTATGGATAACCTTGACTTAAAATGGTATATTCTAGTTAGCATTTTCGCATCTGGGATAATTACTGTCGTTGTTGCGTTTGCTAGTGGTATGACTGCTATTTGGTGGCTTTTAGCACTAAACGGAATTTTACAAGCGGGCGTTTGGGGAATGTGTCTTGCCGTACTTAAAAGGTTTTTGCCATCTACTATTATGCCAAAGGCCAACGCAGTTATGAACGTTGGAATGTCTATTGCTGCCGTTCTTTCATACTCATCTTCTGCTATTGCCGTTGCTATTGATCGCTGGAACTTGCCTTTTATTATACTAGGTGCAATATTATCACTTTCTGCAATAATTTTCTTTATCGCTGTAAAACTTTGCGAAAAGATTGGCGCGAAAAACCACAACAACATTTTGGAAAACACAAGTGATTATAAAACGCCTTTTACCTTAAAAACCAAAAACAGCAAAGCGATTTTCTTTATTGTCACTTTTGCGTTTAGCCTTCTTATCCACTTCCCTTATTACGCGGTGTTAAACTGGCTACCTAGCCTCTTAACGGACAATTTTATGATAGATAATTCAACGGCTATTTTAGTTTCTACCTTTGCACCACTAGCAACCGTTTTGGGCGCAGTTTTTTCCATCCGCCATTGCGAAAAGAAAGACTTTATAAACGTATCCGTTTTATATTTAATTATAACCGTTGTTTTAGTGCTATTGCTATCGTTATTATTCAAAGTGAACGCTATTTTATCTATCATAATAGTAGTATGCTTGTTAATAGTCGTTCAAGGCTCTATAACCATAGTATTTAGCGTTTTATCTATAAAGATGGGCAAGTTTATTAACACGGGTGCTCACGCCTCTCTAATGAACGCTGCAGGGGGTTTTGCCGCAGGGTTTGCACCTACTATTATGGGTGCAATTATAGACGGCTCTGGTTGGTTTACCGCTTATCTATCCTTGTTTATAGTTTGCGTTGTTACAGCACTTGCGTTAGTTTTTATAAAACTCTGTCTTAACAAAAAGAAAATATAATATGCAAATAAAAATAAAACGGCGATTGTTTAATCGCCGTTTTTTTGATTGTCAATTTTTAATCAAGACCACGCTCTTTTGCAATAAGGGCTGAGCGTTATATTTCTATATCCATTTACAATTTCTTGGTTAGAAAAAATTTGCTCAACGTCTTCCATTGTGATTTCCTTGCCAAAATCTTGAACGTTTTTATATTTTACTATTTCTGAAATGCTACCATCTTCTATCTTAAAATCAATATATCCATCAGAATAGTAATATCTCCACTTGTCACCAAAAGAGAACTCTGACACCCCTGCAATGCTTGATTTTGGGAAAATAACTTCCACACTAGGAAGTTCTAGTTCGCCTAAATCTTCAACAACAAAAGTTTGTGATTGCTCTCCCTTTATCCCACAAGTTACGTGCAAATAATAGTAAGACTGATCTATTCTTGTTATTTCCCAGTCTTGACCAGGGGTTACTTTAGAATAACTTAATTTCATATCGTAATTAGGCGACAAAGTGATTGAATAGCCGTTAAATTCTTCTACCACTTGCACCTTTCCACTATAAGCTTTTCCATCTGCAGAAAAGATAGTTACGTAGTGGCTTTGACCTACTATAAAATCATTGCCAACGTTTGCACTAAACACACGATTAACGCTATCATAAGTAGCCGTAAAACGATCTTTTTGAATATACGCATAAATGCTTGTTCCGTTGGCTAGCGCGCCGTAAGAAGGCATATTGAAGGTCAACTTTCCGTTCTTAATAGTTCCTACTTGCGCGTTAGTTCTGTTACCTTCTGAAAAGAATCCTAAATTTAGAATATCTTCTCTTTCATAGCCAGCGCCTTCTTCATAGTTAATATATGAGTCGTTGGCAATGCCTCTCATACTGCCCTTAATATTTCCACCGTTTTTTGCCTTATAAAAAACCGTGCCACTATTTTTTATAACTCTTGCGTAAGCAGTACATTCAAATTCTTTATCAAGAACATAATTAAACACACTTTCATCTGTTTTATCATAGTTCAAATATGCGTTCAACCTATAGCTAGACTCGGCTGAAAAATCAGGTGATGCGCCGTATGGCACAGATATAACTTTATCTACACCTTCTGCCTTCATAGTTGCAAAATATTTTACTTCTATAGCGCCAGATGAAATTTCTTGGTGAAACTCTTTGCTAACAGTAGTAGAAAAGCGCATTGCTTTACCACTTAAACGCACGCTAACGTTTTCATCCATAACAAACCCGTCACCGGCTTGTTCTACTATATCGCCTTGTGTTGGTTCTTTAATGACCAAGTCCGCATACGCGCTTACAGGGCTACTTACAAGCCCGAAAGCACCAAGCGAAAACACAATCGCCAAACTTATAATAATTATAAATTTTTTCATAAATTCCCCCATACATAAAAATCCGTGTTAAAAAAACTAGCTACAGATTTTAATGTCAATTTTAATATTTAGTTTAACGTTGCAAGCATTACTGCCTTTATAGTATGCATACGGTTTTCTGCTTCATCAAAAACTATTGATTGTTCGCTTTCAAAAACCTCGTCTGTAACTTCCATAGCCGTTAAGCCGAACTTGGCGTTGATTTCGCCACCGATTTTGGTTTTCAAATCGTGGAAAGCCGGCAAACAATGCATAAATCTACATTGCGCCCCAGCATTATCCATAATCTTTTTGTTTACTTGATATGGAAGCAAATCTTTAATACGTTCTTCCCAAACGTGATCAGGTTCTCCCATTGAAACCCAAACGTCGGTATAAATAACGTCTGCATTTTTGGTTGCTTTTATAGGGTCTGTTTCAAACTCTAAAATTGCACCCGTTTCACTTGCAATTTGCTTGCACTTTTCTATCAATTCCTTGTTTGGGAAATATTTTTCAGGCGCGCAAGCAACAAAATGCATTCCCATTTTTGCAGAGCCTACCATAAGCGAATTGCCCATATTGTATCTAGCATCACCCATGTACACTAGTTTTTTACCTTTTAACGAGCCAAAATGTTCTTTTATGGTCAAAAAGTCTGCTAAAATTTGGGTTGGGTGAAATTCGTTTGTCAATCCGTTCCAAACGGGAACGCCTGCATATTTAGCAAGGTCTTCTACTATTTCTTGACCAAAACCACGATATTCAATTCCATCAAACATTCTTCCTAAAACCCTAGCAGTATCTGCAATACTTTCTTTCTTGCCTATTTGAGAGCCTTGTGGATCAAGGTAAACGGGGTGCATACCAAGGTCTGCCGCAGCAACTTCAAACGCGCAACGCGTTCTCGTGCTTGTCTTTTCAAAAACTAACGCTATGTTTTTGCCTTCGCATACTTTGTGGGCAATTCCACTCTTCTTTTTTGCTTTTAATTCAGCAGATAAATCAATTAATCCTTCTATCTCTTCTGGTGTGAAATCAAGAAGTTTCAAAAAACTTTTACCTTTTAAGTCCATATTTTCTCCTTGTCTAGCAATTAGCAAGTTTTTCTTTAACCCACTTTATTTGCGCTTTAACCGATTGTGGTGAAGTTCCACCTTCTGAAATGCGCTTATTAACGCAAGTTTCAAGCGAAATTTCGCTGTATAAATCTTCTTCAAAAAGTTCGCTATAAGCCTTATATTCTTTAATAGAAAGGGTTTCTAGCACCTTTCCTTTTACAATACAATCGCCAACGATTTGACCACAAATCTTATAAGCCGACCTAAACGGCAAGCCTTTCTTTACCAAATAGTCTGCTAAATCGGTAGCGTTTATAAATCCTTTTTGCGCTGCCGTTTTCATATTTTCTTTTATTACCGACATACTCTCTATCATAGGCGCAAAAACGTCTAAACACATAATGAGAGTGTCAACTGCATCAAAAAGGTTTTCCTTGTCTTCTTGCATGTCTTTATTATAAGCAAGTGGCAAACCTTTAAGCATTGTGAGTAGCGCAACTAGGTCGCCGTACACTCTGCCCGTTTTTCCACGAACAAGCTCTGCCATATCCGAATTTTTCTTTTGTGGCATTATTGAAGAGCCGGTTGTAAACGCATCAGATAATTCTACAAACTTAAATTCCCAACTTGTCCAAAGTATTATTTCTTCTGAAAAACGCGACAAGTGCATCATTGTTATTGACGCAGCGGACAAAAATTCCACGCAGAAATCTCTGTCAGAAACGCCGTCTATACTATTTAGTGCTATATCGTCGAATCCTAGCTTTTCAGCCTCGTATCTACGGTCTGTTTGATAAGTTGTTCCCGCCAAAGCGCAACTGCCGATAGGACAAACGTTAACGCGTTTCAATAAATCGCTAAATCTATCAAGATCGCGCGTGAACATCATTGAATATGCCATTAAATGATGGCCAAACGTTATCGGTTGAGCGCGTTGCAAGTGAGTATACCCTGGCATAATGGTATCCGTGTGCGCCTCTGCTTGGCAAAGTATTGCATTAATTAAACGAACGATTTTTTCCTTGATTGAAAGGGTAACGTCTCTTAAATACATTCTAGTATCAAGCGCTACTTGGTCGTTTCTACTTCTTGCAGTATGCAGTTTTTTACCAACGTCACCAAGTCTAGCCGTCAATTCTTGCTCAACGAACATATGCACGTCTTCCGCCGTCATATCGATTGCAAGAGCGCCTTTTTCAATATCATCTAAAATAGTTTGCAAGCCGTCTATAAGCGTTTCTGCCTCTTTATTAGATATAATATTTTTTGCACCGAGCATACTTGCGTGTGCCATACTGCCTAAAATATCTTGCTTTACCATTCTGCAGTCAAAACTTATTGAAGAATTAAAGTCGTCTGCAATTTTGTCGGTTACACCACTAGTGCGCCCCGTCCACATTTTTGCCATATTTCTATACTCCGTAAAACGACAATTGTCCTGCGAGATTTCGCAGGACTTTTGTTTTAGTTGTAGTTAATTATTTCTTTTTGCTGTTGTTTACCATTGCTTGAACTTTAATTGGAAGTCCGAACAAGTTGATAAATCCTTCTGCATCCTTTTGGTTATAATCGCTTTCACCAAAGGTTGCAATTTCTTCGCTATAAAGTGAATTTTCACTCCATACGCCAGCATTGATCATATTGCCCTTGTAGAGTTTTAAACGAACTTTACCGGTAACCGTTTCTTGAGTCTTATCAACGAAAGCTGCAAGAGCTTCACGAAGTGGGGTAAACCATTGTCCGTTATAAACAAGTTCACCATAAGTGATTGCAAGCTTTTGCTTTTCGTGCATGGTGATTTTATCCAAGCACAAAGTTTCCAAAACGCTGTGCGCTTTGTATAGAATTGCACCACCTGGGGTTTCGTATACGCCACGACACTTCATACCAACAAGACGGTTTTCTACTATATCTAACAATCCGATACCGTTTGCGCCACCAAGTTCGTTGAGTTTTAAGATGATTTCTTTTGCACTCATCTTCTTTCCGTCAAGAGCAACGGGTGCACCCTTTACAAAATCAATTTCAACGTAGGTTGGCTTGTCTGGTGCATTAACAGG
>JAZRMS010000172.1:0-3985 GCA_045647825.1 Christensenellaceae bacterium | reverse complement strand
TTATTTATAATTATTCCCCTTAATTTGAAAATCATGAAAACCTTATTTGGTCTAAAAAAATATTTTTTAAAAATTTTGTTTTTTATAAAAATTTCAATATTAAAGTTTGTTTGACAGCATTTTCTTAATATGTTATAATTCAGTTGAAAATAATTAGAGGTATTTTACATGTTTGCTATCGTTGTTGCGCTTCCTTCAGAAGCAAAATCAGTTTTAGAACAAATAAAGAATAAAAACGAATTTAAGTTATGCGATAAACCTGCTTATAGCGGAAAATTGTTTGGAAAAGACGTTGTTTTAGCAATTAGTGGTATAGGTAAAGTTAGCGCTGCGCTAACAACTCAACTTCTAATTGATAAATTTTCACCAGAATACGTTATCAACTTTGGAACTTGTGGCGGAATGAACGATAGCGTTAAAATCTTAAACTATTACTTGGTTGAAAAATGCTTGCAATTTGATTTTGACTTAAGAGAACTTGATGGTGTTCCTCTAGGTTATATTCAAGAATACGACAGAGTGTTCTTCCCCACGTATACCGACAAATTAGATTTCATAGAAAAATCAGTTGTTGCAACGGCAGATAGATTTACAAATGATTTATCCGATATTAAAGCAATTAACGATTGTGGCGCAAGTTTAAGAGATATGGAAGGTGGTGCAATTGCCCAAGTTTGCCTTTCAAACAACGTTAAACTTGTTATGATAAAAGGTATTAGCGACGTTTTTGGTAGTGGTACTGCACAAGAGCAATTTTTTAAGAATCTAAAAGCCGTTGGCGAAGGTTTTCCACTAGTTATCGAAAAAGTTATAAATGCTCTTTCATAAAATTAATTAAAAATAAAAATCCACCAAACAAATGGTGGATTTTTTGTTATCTTATAAAATTAGTTTTTATTGGTTCTTCATGTTTTGGTGGCAAAATTCCTTGTTTTTTACCCGCTTCGATACATTTTAATAGCCACGCCATGTTTTGTCCCAAAACTCTCATAATTTGCATACCTTCAAGGTCTTGTTCAACTTGTTCTGAATTACTGCCAAAAGCCATATTCCAATATTGTGTTGAAACAACAGGCATATTGCGAATCATAAAATATCTATTGATAGCATCTACCGTTTGAATAGTCCCTGCTCTTCTTGCAACTGCAATAGCCGCCGCCGGTTTATGTTCAAAACCCGACCTATCAAAGAAGACCCTATCAAGCAATGATTTTAGCGAGCCGTTTAACGATGCAAAGTATACAGGACTTCCAACGATTACTCCGTCTGCCTCTTGTAGTTTTTCTATTACTTCATTAACGCCATCCCCATCAATTATACATTTACCAGATTTAACACAAGCGCAACACGCTTTACAACCGACTATATCTCTGTTCCCGATAGTTATAATTTCGGTTTCTATATTTTCTGTATTCAAGACTTTTGCTATTTCTAATAACGCCCTTGCAGTCGTTCCTTTTTCGTGTGGACTGCCATTAATCATTAATACTTTCATTTTTAATCCTCTCCTTAATTTTTTAATTTAAAATTCAACCTCAAAAGTACATCCGCCATTAATATTATTTTTAACGCGTATTTTACCATTGTTTATTAAAACGATCTGTTTTGCAAGCGATAGTCCAAGCCCACTCCCTTCTCCCTTGTGATCCGTATTACCTTGGTAGAATTTATTAAAGACGTTTTCTATATTTTCCTCATTAATTCCCGGTCCATTATCTGATATGGAAAATTTAACTCCCTTTCCTTGCTTAATTAAAGATATCTTTATTTCCCCGTTTTTAGGACTAAACTTTATGGCGTTTGCTAAAAGATTTGTCCAAACGTGCATTAAAAGTTCTTCCGTCCCAGAAAATTGTATATCCTCTAAATTAACGTCTAATTCTATATCTTTTTCCGTCCAAGCAATTTCCAACGACAAAATTGATTGCCTAATCTGTTCATCTAACCTAAACATATTAAATTTAGGTTGAATTTTTTGATTGTCTAGTTTGGCAAGCAACAACACACTACTAACCAAGTTTGAAAGTCTTTTTGTATTAAACAAAATTTTATCCACGTATTTAGATTGCATATCTTTATCCGTGCAACCTTGTAGTAACATTGAATAACCCTCTATAGCACTAATCGGTGTTTTGAATTCGTGAGAAACGTTTGAAATAAAATCAGATTGTATTGTATCGATAGTGCCAAGCTCTTCAACCATTGTATTAAAACTTGACCAAATATTGTCTATTTCTCTTACCCTTGTCTTTCCCTCAAGCCTTAAATTAAAATCTCCTTTAGAAACCAAGGTCATTTTAGCACTCAACTCTCGTAAAGGTCTTAAAAATATCTTTATGGTTAAAAAAGATAAAACGCACCCCAAGAAAACGCTGAAAATAAGCATTAAAAACTCTGGCGCAATCATTAAATCCCAGCCAAAAACCTTTAATGCTGTTACAGAGGCTGCAGAAATACCAACTGCTATTAAGTTTTCAATAAACAAAATTAGAGAGTACCAAAAAGTTAAACCTATTAGCGCTTTTCCATTCTTATTTTTCATGATTTTACAACCTTATATCCAACCCCACGAATAGTGACTATCTTAAAATCGGTGTTTTCACGAAAACGTTCGCGAAGTTTTCCTATATGCACTTCAACAGTATGTTCGTCAGATTCGCTATCAAATCCCCAAATCTCATCCATAAGTTGACGGCGAGTAAAAATCCTGCCAGGATAGGTGGATAATTTGTATAATAGCATAAATTCTTTTTGTGGTAAAACAACTCTTTCACCGTTAAAAACAACACTCATTGTATCCCACTCAATAATAGTAGTACCTAAAATCTGTTTTCTATCGTTAAGCATCTTTGCTCTGCGCAATAACGCGTTAACCCTTAAAACAAGTTCGTTGATATTTATCGGTTTAACCATATAGTCATCCGTTCCAGACTGAAATCCCATATACATATAATTAAAAGCGTCTTTTGCAGTAATCATCAAAAGTGGAACGTTGTTTCCCATCGCTCTTAATTCTCTAACAAAAGTATATCCATCCATAACGGGCATCATTATGTCTGAAATTACAACGTCATAATCGTTATTCTGCAATTCATCAAGCGCTTCTTTCCCGTTGGTCACGCCTTTAACGAAAAATCCATTTTGCGTTAGCACTTGCTTAAATAATTGAAGCAGTTCTAAATCGTCTTCTGCAATTATAATTTTATACACTACTCTTGCTCCTTTATATTTATAAATTAATTATAATATTTATCAAACTTTTTTTCAAGTGAAAAAACATTTTTGGTTGTTAAAAATTTACCAAACGAATATTTTAAACTAATTCAAAATTTAACTTGACAAATTAGTTATCTTTTAATATAATAAAAGTACGATTTTACATGACTGACGGATTTCGCGGATAACCGCGAGGAAGTGTAAAATTATTAGCCGACCGTCTGGGCAATTCAGTTTTTCACAAAATTGGATTGCCCTTTTATGTTTTTAGGAGGTAATTATGGAACACGCTAATTGGAAAGGTTTTAAAGGTGAAGTATGGAAGAATAATATTGACGTTCGTTCTTTTATTCAAGAAAACTACGTCGAATATAAAGGCGACCACTCTTTTTTGTCTGGTGCCACTATAAGAACTAAAAATTTAATGCAAAAAGTTCAAAATCTTTTCAAGATTGAAAGAGAGCGTGGTGGTGTTTATGATATTAATACAGACACCGTTTCTTCGCTCACTAGCTTTGCCCCTGGTTACATTGATAAGGATAACGAAATTATTGTTGGAACGCAAACGGATCACCCACTAAAAAGAAGCGTTAACCCGTTTGGTGGCATGCGCATGGTAAAACAAGCGTGCGAAGCTTATGGATATACTTTAAGTAAAAAAGTTAAGGACGAATTTAAATATCGCACCACTCATAACGACGGCGTTTTCCGTGCTTATACAGATGAAATGCGTTTGGCGCGCAAATGCCACGTTATAACCGGCCTTCCA
>JAZRMS010000171.1:0-2906 GCA_045647825.1 Christensenellaceae bacterium | reverse complement strand
AGAACGACATGGCTACGATCCGACTTGTGCAAGTTTTTCTGTAATCTTATCTTCTATATTAAAGTCAGCATAGCTTACGGCTTGCAAAACAGCAACCTTCATAGACAAACGTTTTGAAGAACCGTGAGCTTTAATAACGGCTTTATTAACACCAACAAAAAGTGCACCACCGTGATTATTATAGTCAAGTTTTTTAGCAAGTTTTTTGAAGGTCGGTTTTAATAACAATCCACCGATTTTACCTCTAAAGGTTTTATATATTTCGCTCTTTATCATTTTGAGCAAGGCTTTTATAGCACCTTCTATTGCTTTTATTGCAACGTTTCCACTAAATCCATCCGTTATAACAACGTCAACTTCGCCCATAAGGATTTCTCTAGCCTCAATATTTCCAACGAAATCTATGCCTTTTGCATTTTTAAGCATAGGGAACGCTTCGTGATTGAGCATATTTCCCTTTTCATCTTCTGCACCGTTAGATAAAAGTCCCACTTTTGGATTTTTTATTCCAAGTGCCTCTGCATAAGTTGCACCCATAAGTGCAAACTGGAATAAGTTTATGCTTTTGCAATCGGCATTTGCGCCAGAGTCCATCAAAAGCACTTGTTTTCCATCTATAACGGTTGGCATTATAGGGCAAAGTGCTGGGCGATTTACACCCTTAATTCTGCCTAGTTTTAAAGTCGCGCCAACTAATACTGCGCCCGTTGAGCCGGCAGACACGAAAGCGCGCGCATCTTCGTTTTCCTTTAATTCCTTAAACGCCACGCAAATAGAACTATCAGGTTTTCTTCTTACTGCAACGGTTGGCTCTTCTTCGCAAGTGATTATTTCAGATGCGTGCAAGATTTCCACCCTGCTTTTGTCGTATTCGCGCTTTTCTAAAAGCGTTTCCAACTTTTCTTTATCGCCAACTAAAACGGCGGTAAATCCTTCTTTTTCTTTTATGGCGTCAAGCGTTCCGTCTATTACTGCGTTTGGCGCGTTATCGCCACCAAATGCGTCGATCAAAATTTTCATATTATTCTCTCTTTAATTAGTTTTCTAGAGTTCCAACAGTTCTTGGGAATGGCAATACGTCACGAATATTTGAGATACCCGTTAAATACATTATCATTCTTTCAAAACCTAGTCCAAAGCCAGAGTGGATAACCCCACCGTATTTTCTCAAATCAAGATAAGACTTGTAATCATCCTTATTAAGTCCGCATTCAGCCATTCTTTGTTCTAGAATTTCCATTCTTTCTTCTCTTTGGCTACCGCCGACTAATTCGCCGATTCCAGGGACTAGAAGGTCACTTGCCGCAACCGTCTTTCCATCGTCGTTAAGGCGCATATAGAAAGCCTTTATTTCCTTTGGATAGTTGGTCAAGAAAACAGGTTTTTTGAACACTTCTTCGGTTATATAACGTTCGTGTTCACTTTGAAGGTCAACACCCCAGTAAACGGGTGCATCAAATCTATCTTTAACCTTTTCTAAAATTTCAATAGCTTCGGTATAAGTCAAGCGCTTAAATTCGTTGTCCTTAACGTTGTTTAATCTTTCGATAAGTCCGTTGTCAACAAAACGATTTAAGAATTCTATTTCTTCTTTGCAAGTGTTCATAACCCTTTCGATAACGTATTTAACCATTGCTTCTGCACAATCCATATCGTCAGATAAATCTGCAAACGCAAGTTCTGGCTCTATCATCCAAAACTCTGCTGCGTGGCGAACGGTGTTACTATGTTCTGCTCTAAAGGTAGGACCAAAAGTATATACGTTTGAATATGCCATTGCAAAGTTTTCAACGTCAAGCTGACCAGAAACGGTTAGGCTTGCTTTTTTGCCAAAGAAGTCTTGCTTATAGTCGCAAGCGCCATCTTGCATAGGCACGTTGTCAAGGTCAAGAGTAGTAACTTGGAACATTGCACCTGCGCCTTCGCAGTCGCTACCCGTTATAATAGGGGTATGAACGTATACGAACCCTCTTTCGTTAAAGAAACTGTGTATTGCAAACGCCGCTTCACTTCTAATCTTAAACACAGCGTTAAAAGTGTTAGTTCTTGGACGAAGATGTGGCATACTGCGCAAAAATTCCATAGTATGTCTTTTCTTTTGCAAAGGGTAGTCTGGAGTAGACGTTCCCAAAACCTCAACGGTGTCTGCATTAATTTCAAACGGCTGTTTGTTTTCTGGGGTTAAAATAAGCGTTCCCGTAACTTTAAGGCATGCGCCAACGTTTTGCTTTGCAATCTCGTCGTAATTAGCCACCTTTTCTCTATCGAAAACCACTTGGCAATTCTTAAAATAAGAGCCGTCGTTTAGTTCGATAAAGCCGAACGACTTTGAATCACGAATAGTTTTTGCCCATCCGCAAACGGTAACCGTTTTGCCACCAAAATCATTTGCCGATAAAAAAATCTTTTTAAGTTCTGTCCTTTTCATACTTTGCACCTTCAGTAATTTAAAATAATACTCGTACATTATACCACAACGAACAACTTTTTTTCAAGGTTTTTTAGATAGTTTTTAGATATTCTTTTTTAAAATTAAAAAAGACCGCCTTTTTTAGCGGTCTTATCTTTTATTTTATCAAACTGCCGATTTGTTTTTTATAAGTTTGACGGCGCTTTATAACGTTTGTTTCCACAATTTTCCATTGTTGTTGAATATTTAAGTTGGTGTCAAGCATAGGGTTTGTTTCCACTCTCTCTATCTTGTCTGCAATAACGTTTTTTAACACGTTGGAAATTATAATCGCGTTAAGTCCGGAATTTTTATATTCTTTCTTCACGCCAATAAGCCCAAGTTCCAACTCTTTTGGTTTTTTAATACACTTCAACACTTCTATAAACGCAAAGGGGAAAAGTTTTCCACGGTGCTTTATAAGTGGCTTGCAAATTGATGGAAGTGCAATACCAAA
>JAZRMS010000170.1:0-3846 GCA_045647825.1 Christensenellaceae bacterium | reverse complement strand
GCACCTTGACGTTATGGATGGTAGTTTTGTTAAAAACATTTCTTTTGGTCCTAAATTTATAAAGGAATCAAGACCATACACAACAAAAACTTTTGATGCACACTTAATGATAGTAAACCCTTGGAATTATATTGATAGATTTGCTGATGCTGGCGCAGATATAATAACCGTTCATTATGAAGCTTGTGGCGACAAACTAAAAGATACGTTAAAAGCGATTAAAGCGCTTGGTGTTAAGTGTGGTGCAGTTATTAATCCGGACACGCCCGTTAGTAAGATTGCAAACGTTATAGAAGAGTGTGATATGCTTTTATTAATGAGTGTTTTCCCTGGTTTTGGTGGTCAAAAATTTATTCCAGAAGTTTTGCCTAAAATTGAAGAAGCAGCAAAGCTTATTGAAAAAACCGGAAAGGAAATTGATCTTGAAATTGATGGTGGAATTACAAAAGAAAACGTTAGATTAGTTAAAGATGCCGGTGCAAACGTTATCGTTGCAGGATCAACTGTGTTTAACGCGCCGGATAGAAAGCAAATTATTAAAGAATTAAGAGAAATTTAAGTGTCAAACACCTTTTCTTTTTCATATACTATATAGAAGAGAGGTGTTTATGAGAATTTTTTGTTTTAAGCCCCCTGTTATAATAGGGAAAATTTTAAGACTTTTTTGCAAAACAACTAATGAATAAAATAAGCGTGGCAACTTTTTGCCACGCTTTTGTTTTTGTTTTTTTATACCATTTCGACAACTGTTTCATAAATCTTGCCTTTCTTTTCAAGCATATCGTTCATATTTTTCATTGTTGAAGGAATATCGGCGTAATTAGCAGAGTCAAGCCTTAAATGTGAAAGGTTAAGTGCTTTGTTTGCTAAAAGGTTTATGCTTGCTGAAGTATTGCCATAACCACTATTAATACATATAATTTGCAACTGCTTTTTAACTGCTTGAGCAAATGAAACGTAATAGTTTTTATAAAAGTTTCCCGTTAAGGCAACTCTTGCATTGTGAGAGGCAAGGGCAAAGGCTTTTGTTACAGAAATATTGCAGTCGGAAACGTAAACAACGCTGTGAGTCATTCTGCCACTTGTGATTTGAGCAATCTCGTTCTTTACGTTTTCGTTTTCTTTTAATACGTAATAAATTCCAGACTCTTTTGCAATATTAAAATCTTCGTCATCATCAGTAACAATAATAGGAACTGCTTGATAGTAAATAAGAAGTTGCGCTAAAATATTTCCAAAATTATTTGCGCCGACTATAGTAACGTAGTCGCCTTTTTGAATTTTAAGCTTATCGACAACAGTTATTGCTTGAGCTATGTGCTTAATAAATAAAGCTTGAAAATCTGAAACACTATCGGGAAGGATGAACAAATCGTTCACGTCTGCAGAAGCAAAGTCTGATAAAAAGCCATCAAAATCTTCGCCCGCAACTTGTAAATAATCGCATTGAGAGAAGTTGCCTGTTTTGCAACTCATACATTGATTACAAGGTCTATGTGGTTCGATATAAACGTGCTTGCCTTTTTCTAAGTCAAAAAGATTTGCGTGAGTTTCACTAACAATACCGATACCAGAACTACCAAGAGTGATATTTTCTGAAGGGATACTGCCGTTAAACCTTAAAACGTCTTTAAGAGTAATCAACGCTTTAGTGATTTTAATTTTTGCAGAAGAATCTTCGTTATAACTAGAAATAGGTAATTCTTCAAGATTTAGTTGTGAAGTTAGTTTCCAACCTTTCATAGTTTCTCCATAAACCAAAATTTCGAAAGTACTACCATTATATTATAAAACGATACAAAAGGCAAGCAAATTGTTGCTCCTTAAATATAAATAAAAGTTTTTAGAAAATTTGCTAAAATCGTTTGATTATAGTTGACTATCTTTGAAAAATATAATATAATTACAAAGTAAATTTGAAAAAGAGGTGTGTTATGAAAGAAGCTATACATCCGGATTATCATGAGGTTACCGTAGTTTGCGCTTGTGGCGAAACTTTTAAAACGGGTTCTACCAAAAAGTCGGACGTAATTAAAGTTGATATTTGCAGCAAATGTCATCCTTTCTTTACTGGCAAGCAAAAGCTTGTTGATACCGGCGGGCGTGTTGATAAGTTCAACAAGAGATATGGTAAAGCAAAATAGTACGCTATATTGCGCGGCTTTAAGGGTTAGTATACTCTTAAAGCCGTTTTTTTATGATTATGTCTAAAAATAATAATGATAATTCAAAATCCCGTACTTCAATAGGTGGTCAGGCGGTTATGGAAGGCGTTATGATGCGCGGAAAATCGTCAATGGCAACCGCTGTTAGAGATAGTGACGGGATTATTCGTGTAGAATCAAAAAGAATTAAGCCCGCATCTAAAAGAAAGCTTTTTTTTAGATTGCCTTTTGTTAGGGGTGTCGTTTCTTTTATTGATTCGCTATATTCTGGAACAAAAATTTTAATGCGTTCGGCAGAAGTGTTTGGCGAAGGCGAGCCGTCTAAATTTGAGAAATGGCTTGCTGAAAAGTTAAAGCTCAATATTATGTCGGTCGTTTCCACGATTTCAATAATTATTGCACTTGCGCTTGCCATATTCTTGTTTATGTGGTTACCGCAAACTGTGCGTTCTGGCATTGAAAGTTTGTGTGGGGAAGGTTTCGCTTTTGATATTTGGGCAAAGAATTTTATTGAAGGTGGTTTAAAACTTTTAATATTTTTACTTTATCTTTTGCTTGTTTCTTTATTGAAAGATATCAAAAGAACTTTTATGTATCACGGCGCTGAACATAAAACCATATCTTGCTTTGAAAATGGATTAGATTTAACGGTTGAAAACGCAAAAACTTGCACGCGCATTCACGATAGGTGCGGAACAACTTTTATGGTTTTTGTTTTAGTGATTAGCATATTAACTTTTGCAGTCGTTGAATCTTTAGCAGGTGCTAGCATAGAAAAAGGCTTAAGAATTTTAATTAAAATTGCTATGTTGCCAGTAGTTTCTGGTATTTCATACGAATTATTAAAATTGCTTGCTAAAACAAAGTCGGTATTTGTTTTACCATTAAAAATCCCTGGGATGTTATTGCAAAAAATAACTACTAGAGAACCAAGCGACGATATGCTTGAAGTTGCAATAACGGCTTTTAATACGGTTGTACAAATGGACAACGATCCAACTATTGAAGAGAAAGAGTTTGTTTTGCCAACTAAACGCAATGATTTGGTAAAAAAAGTTGCTGATAAGTTAAGGCAAAATGGGATAGAAGAAATTGCAGAGGCAGAGTGGATAGTATCTATTTTATTGTCGATTAAAAGAAGTGAAATATATTCTAATGATTTAGTAATGCCAAAGCAAATTGATTTTATTAATAAAGTTGTAGAAGAAAGATGTTCTGGTAGACCACTTTGGTATTGCATTGGAAACACCGATTTTTACGGCTATACTATTAACGTTGATGAAAGAGTTTTAATTCCACGTCCTGAAACAGAACTTTTGGTAGAACAAGCACTTAAATTTGCAAATAAGGATAGCGCTGTTCTTGATATGTGTACCGGAAGTGGCGCTATTGCTATTTCAATAAATAAAGAAAGTGGCGCAACGGTGCTTGCCGTTGATATTAGCGAAAAGGCTTTAGAACTTGCAAAAGAAAATGCCAAATTAAATAGCGCGGAAATAGAGTTTATTCAAAGCGATATGTTTAGCGCGTTAGATAATGGGCAAAAATTTGACGTGATAATTTCAAATCCACCTTATATCAAAACACAAGATATGCAAAGTTTGCAAAAAGAAGTGAAAGATTTTGAACCTTCTATTGCTCTTGATGGTGGTGTTGACGGGTTGGATTTTTATAGAACGAT
>JAZRMS010000169.1:0-5504 GCA_045647825.1 Christensenellaceae bacterium | reverse complement strand
CACACCTTGTGTCTTTTTGAAATACTCTTTGTTTTGTGTCAATATTTGGTAAGTACCACCACCTACAACACCAAGTCCTAAAATTGCAACGCCTGCCTTCTTTAACATAATAATCTCCTTTTATTTGTTAAGTTCGTATATTGTTTTTAATACATCTAAAGTCAAGGTTCTATCAACTACGCTTATAGTTTTTACCTCTCGCGCAATAATTTCGCCAAGACCACCGGTTGCAACAACTTTAATCTGTTTAACGTTAAGTTCTAATTTTATTTTTCTCAAGATATTCTCCACAAGCCCTGCAAAACCGAATATGATACCCGCTTGCATACAATGCTTTGTGTTCTTTCCTATTACCGTCTTTGGCGCGTCTAACTCTACCATAGGCAATTGTGCAGTTTTGGTTGCTAAGCCTTCTAAAGAAGTTTTAATTCCAGGTGCAATAACAACGCCCAAAAGTTCGCAATTTTCGCTAACCACGTCAAAAGTGGTTGCCGTGCCAAAATCTATAACTACTATAGGCCCACCATATTTAGTAAAAGCCGAAACGCTGTTTACAATTATGTCTGCGCCAACTTCTCTTGGATTTTCCGCCTTGATATTAAGTCCCGTTTTAATCCCCGGCCCTATAATAATAGGGGTTATACCGAAAAAGAATTCGCACATGTGGCAAATAGTGTAGTTTAGTGCAGGGATAACAGAAGAAAAAATAATCCCATCAATATCGCTCTTTTTTATCCCTCTATCAGACAAAAGCCCGACTAGTACAGAGCCGTATTCATCCGCCGTCCTAGAAATTCTAGAAGAAACTCTAAAAGACGCAACCATTTTATCCCCGTCAAACACACCGTATTTTATGTTTGTGTTTCCTAAATCTATCGCTAACAGCATATATTATTCCTCTTCCGTTTCAGTTAAATCTTCGTCCTCTTCAAAGGGCAAAATTTTTGCCGTTTTATCAACGACCTTTATAACCCTGTGAAGTGCGGGAGCAAGAATTATATTAATTGCAAACTCTACCAAGAAGTTTACTCCTGCGCAAACGATTATTACAAAATAAATTACCGTTTGTCCGCTAATTCCAGCAACGGACATAAATCCGCCGATAGTTCCACTAATAATAAGCGCGCCGATAACGAAAATAGCCGTGTTGACTATAGGCGCAGAGCCTGCCGCTAAAAATACTGCTAGCAAAGGCTTTTTCTTTAACAACTTAAATATAACGCCCGGAACAAACCCTGCCATTGAACCTTTTACGAAAATAATCAAAAAAGTCATTATAGGATTGTTTTGATAAAGATACAAGGTAAACGCATCCGTGCCGGCAAAGGCATTTATAGTGATAATAATACCAACCACTATTCCAAGCATCATTCCAGCAAACGGCCCTAAAATAATAGCCGATAAAACTACTGGAATTAAAGTTAGGTTTAGCGAAGTTCCCGCAAAAGGAATTGCGCTACCCCAAATTTGCAAAACGATAACCAAAGTGAGCAAAATTGCAAACCACGCAATCTTGCGAGCAGAAAGGTTGTTATTCATTTTAACCTCCAATCGAGTTTCTTATTTAAAGAATACCCGTTGCACAAAAAAAGTAAAAAACTAATAAGTCGGCTTTAAGGATAATAACCGCTTACATTTTAATATTTTAACACAATTTTTTAGTTATAGCAATTAAAAACACGGGCATATAGTAACATTTTTAAGCGATAAAAACTATATTGATAATAGAAAACTTCGCCGACACTATATTTACATAGGCGAAGAAGGTCATACTATGGAGGTACTTTATGAACGGTTTTGACTTACTTGGCGGTAACAACTGCTGTCTTTGGGTATTAATTATCCTTTTAATTATCTGTCTTTGCAAGAGTGGTTGCCTAAACGGATTCTTTAACAGTTGCTATTGCTTGCCTGTGGCGTTACTTCTTATCTGCTGTTGCTGTAAAAACGGCGGGGGTGGTTTCCTTGGCGGTTACGGCGGCGGTTGTGGCTGTGGTTGCAAATAAGATTTAATTAACCGATTTAGCGGGGAACTCGTAATGTAGTTCTCCGCTTTTTCATTTATTGAAAAAAACTTGAAAAATTTTCGACAAAATATTGCAATCTACTTTTCTTTGTGCTATCATATAGACAATAAAAATTATAAGGAGGAATTTTTCCTATGAGTAACTTTAACAACTCCAAGTTTGGAAAAGCTTTGGGGTTAAAACCCGACACAAGTGTTAAGACGGAAATTATCGCTGGTATAACCACCTTCTTTGCTATGTGTTACATCATCATCGTAAACCCGAACCAAATCACAGGATTTTTCAGCTTTTTCCCAAATATGGCTCCTATTTGGCAAGCAGTTTACGTTGGAACGATTATTGCCGCTGTTATAGGTACGCTTTTGTATGCATTCTTGGCTAAAAAGCCATTTGCACAAGCTTCTGGTATGGGGCTCAACTCGTTCTTCTTTACTTCTTTCGTTTTGCCTTGTGCTATCGGTGGCAATCCAGAGCTTGGCTTTGCTAATCCCGAAACTGGCTACGGTGCAGGCTTGGTAATCATTCTTATTTCAGGTTTGGTTTTCTTGCTTCTTTCTATTACTGGACTTCGTTCTTACATTGCAAAATCTCTTCCAGATTGTTTAAAGAAAGCTATCCCAGCTGGTATCGGTTTGTTCATTGCTTTCCTTGGATTGAAAGGTTCATTCATGGTAACTGCAAACCAATATACTTTCGTTCAATTAGGCGATTTAACAAAATGGACAATCTTCAATCAATATGGCGAACTTGCTGGTGGCGCTGCTCCTTTCTTAGCTGCTTTCTTTGGTCTTATCGCTATCGTTATCTTCAATAAATGTGGCGTTAAAATCTTAAAGAACATGTCTATTGTTTTAGGTATTTTAGTATCTTCTGTGCTTTTCTACCTCTTCACTTGGACTGCTCCTTCTTTCGACTTCAATCAAATCGGCGAATCTTTCAATTCTTTCGGTCAACTAGGCTTCTCAGTGTTCAATCCTGAAAGCTGGGCTACTGCTTTTGATGGTGTTACCTTTGGTGGTATTTTCTCTGTTATAATGTTAATTATCACCTTCTGCTTAGTAGATATGTTCGACACTATCGGAACTCTTTACGGCGCATCTGCTCAAGCAGGCATGCTTGATAAAAATGGCGACCCAGAAGACATTGAAAAATGCATGCTTTGCGACTCTATCGCAACCACAGCAGGTGCTATGCTTGGTGTTTCTACCGTTACTACTTACGTTGAATCAGCTTCTGGCGTTGCTGAAGGTGGCAGAACCGGTCTTACCGCACTTGTTACCGCTGGTCTATTCTTAATTTGCTTGTTCTTAACTCCACTTGCAAAAATAATCCCTGGCGTTGCTACTGCTCCAGCTCTTATTTATGTTGGTGTTTTAATGCTTAAGAACTTCAAAGCTATTGATATGGAAGACCTTTCTAGTGCTCTCCCTGCATTCCTTACTTTGATTTTGATGCCTTTAACCTATTCAATTTCAAATGGTATTGCAGTTGGTGCTATTGCATACGTTCTTATCCAATTGTTAACTGGCAAATATTCTAAGAAAGATATCGTTGTTACCGTAATAGCTCTTCTCTTCATCTTGAGATTTGCTTTCATTAACACGCTATAATCCTAACTAAACTTAAAGCCCCGTTCTTTTTGAACGGGGCTTTTTATTTTGTTTTTTTCCTATTCTATTACTTTCCAAACTTCCTTTAGCTTGTCGTTTATCTCTCTCATTTTTTCGGTTGGAATTTTCTGCACTTTTCTATCGTAGGTTACAAGTCCGTTTATCTCTTCTTCCACGTCCGAAACTTGCGTATAAATGCTTGCAGAAAGCCCTTTTTTAATCATTTTAATAATCTTCTTTGTAAAGAGTTTTTCCACCGCTTTTATATACTTTTCTTGCGTTTTATATTGTCTATAACCAAAAGTCTTATTCTCATCAAAAACGTGACCTTTTACTTTATAAGAATATCCGCCAAACTCTGATAAAACCACAGCCCTTTCATCTTTAGGAACTCTTAACGGAGTGAAATATATATGCATACTCTTTATTCTCGTTTGATCTTTACCTTGGTCGTGCCAACCGCTTACGCTGTCGATAATTCTAGTAGGATCAAGTTTTTCTAATTGACTTGTAACCTTGCCCGAATCAAACTGTCCCCACCCTTCGTTAAACGGAACGTAAACGCCAACGCTAACGCAGTTATAAAGAGTTTTAACAATTTCATCCATCATTTGATAATACTCTTTTTTAGCATTTTCGCTTTCTCTTGCAAAGAACTTATAATCGTTATCGCGGTGACGGTTGAAACCCATTTGTGGAAATAAAGCAATTCTAAAGAAATTATAATCCCCACCACCGTTAACAAAATCTTGCCACACGGCAAGCCCTAGCCTATCGCAATGATAATACCAACGCATTGGCTCTAACTTAATGTGTTTTCTAACCGTGTTAAAGCCCATGTTTTTAAGCATAGTTAGTTCATCAATAATCGCTTTGTCAGAAGGATAAGTTAGCATTCCATCCGACCAGTAACCTTGGTCTAAAACGCCGTTATAAAAATAAGGCTTTCCGTTTAGTCCTAAACGCTTTTTTCCACTCTTATCTTCAACAATTTCAAACGAACGGAAACCAAAATAAGATTTTATTTTATCCCCTCTTTGGTTTTCCAAAACCAAATCATAAAGTTTTGGATTTTCAGGCGTCCACGGCTCAAAATTATAGGCTAATTCAATCTTATCTTCACCGTCTAACGCTAAAATTTCCTTTCCATTATCAAGCACGATAGCCCTTACTTTAGATTTTGAATTAAAGGTCAAATTAACTTTGTTTTCATTAAATATCGGCGTGATTTTTAGGTCGGTTATGGGGTATAATGGCAAAAACTCCAGCCAAACGGTCTGCCATATTCCACTTTGTGGGGTATACCAAATCCCACCGCGTTTTTTGCTCTGTTTTCCCCTTGCAAAGCCTTTTTCTATCGCCTCGTCTTTAACTTTAACCGTTAGTCTATTTTCCCCTGCGTTAAGAAAAGATGCGATCTCAAATTCAAAAGGTGTAAATCCGCCCAAATGGCAACCGACTAAATTGTCGTTTATATACACTTCGCACTCACTATCAACTGCGCCAAAATGAATTATAATTTGCCCTTCTAAATCTTCCTTTTGCAAATCAAAAACTCTATTATAAACTAGCGTTTGCCCACTTTCAAGAACAAACCCGTTTTCTATTCCACTATTTATAGTTTCAGGTGAAAAAGGAACTAAAATAGTCCCGTTAAAAAGCGTTTCCCCATTAGAAGAAAGTTTTTTTAAATCCCATTTACCATTAAGGTTTGTCCACCTTTCTCGTTGCAACTGCGGATTAGGATGTTCATTAAACGGTATTTCTTCCAAAGTATAATTTGTAGTTAATTCCATATATATTCTCACTTGTTAAAAAAGCAACAAGTCGGATCGTAGCCATGTCGTTCTGTGAGCCAAGAAGTTGG
>JAZRMS010000168.1:0-1748 GCA_045647825.1 Christensenellaceae bacterium | reverse complement strand
GCAGGCGCAAACGTTTGCCACGTTGACGCTGCAAAAGGTATGGTAGAACGCGCTGGAGAAAACGTTAGATTAAGCAACGTTGAATACGGCAAGGTTAGATATATTATAGACGACTGCAAAAAATTCGTTGAAAGGGAAATTCGCAGGGGAAGAAGATACGACGCTATTATAATGGACCCACCAAGTTATGGAAGAGGACCTAACGGCGAAATGTGGAAACTAGAAAACGAACTCTATCCCTTTGTAGAACTTTGTGAAAAGGTTTTGTCAGATAATCCACTATTCGTTTTAATAAATAGTTACACAACGGGATTACAACCCCAAGTTTTGAAAAATATTTTAGAACTTACCATAGGAAAGGGCAGAAACGGAAGGGTTGAGGCATACGAAGTAGGCTTAAAAACGGAAGAGAACGGCGTTATATTGCCGTGTGGAAATAGTGGTATTTGGATAAGCGGTAAATAATTATGGAAGATTTAGTAATATTACACGAAGACAATCATATTATAGTGGTTTTGAAACCTCAAAATATTCCTTCTTGTGAAGATGAAAGTAAAGATAGGGATATGCTCACCATTATAAAAGATTACATTAGAGAAAAATACGACAAACAAGGCAACGTATATTTGGGGCTTGTGCATCGTTTAGACCGTCCTACGGGGGGTGTAATGGTGTTTGCAAAGAGTTCTAAAGCTGCGTCAAGATTATCTGAACAAATGAGAGATGGTGATTTTGAAAAGAGATATTATGCCGTTTTAATGGGTACACCTAAAGAAGAAAAGGCAACCTTAACGCATTATATGAAAAAGAACGCCGTTAATAATATGGTATACGTTTGTCCGCCATCTGTTCAAGGCGCAAAGTTTGCAGAGTTAGAGTATAACGTTTTGGAAACTAACGGGGAACTCTCTTTAGCAGATATTAAACTTCACACGGGAAGAAGTCACCAAATTCGCGTTCAAATGAGCGCGATAGGAACACCACTTTACGGAGATATGCGTTACGGTGGGGAAAAGGCTAAAAAAGGTTATTTAGCACTTTGGGCATATTATTTGTCTTTCACTCATCCGGTAAGCAAGGAAAGAATGGTTTTCCGTGTTCAACCACCAAAGGACAATATTCCTTGGAGTGTTTTTGATACTGAAAAATCCGTGACTATTATAAAACCAAACGAATAAAAGAAAAGCGACGTTTTTTAGCGTCGCTTTTTATATAAATAAACCGAGTAACTTATATGCGCCCAAAAGAATTAGTATAACGGACGACAACGACTCGATTTTTGCAAATTTGCTTATAAAACTAGTTTTTGCAAGGTACGTTCCTATTGAAATCATAAAAAAGTGCATTAAAGCTATGGTTAGCGGAACGTAAAAGGCGTTAAACCCCATTAGTGACAAGGATAGGTTTGCAACTGCACCATCCGTTCCAACGGCAAACCCAGAAATTATAGATTGCTTTAATATTCCTAGCTGTTGCTTGGTATTATCTTCTTTCTTATTAAATAGGTTGAATAGCCCCATTGCTATCAAAACTAATCCGCCAATAGAGGCGGTTTTTTCGTTTAGAAAGCTAGAAAAAAACAGGGTTAAATAGTTGGTTAGCACGCATAGTAACAACACGACAAAACTTATCACGATAATTATAGGAAGTTTTTTGTCGTTTATAAGTGCTAACGAAAAACCGCAAACAAAAGAATCTATGCTCACCGTGAACGACGTTAAAATTAAAAACCAAATCATTAGTATATC
>JAZRMS010000167.1:0-1851 GCA_045647825.1 Christensenellaceae bacterium | reverse complement strand
ACAACTGCTCTAACGTTTTTAATTTGCGTCTTTTTGCTGACTGCTTTTTAGGATGTATATTTTACTATACACTCAAATAAATAAATTGACAAGAACGTTCATATCTAAAGATATTTTGTTTCAATTCATTTCCTTCTATTCAATTTTTAATCTGCGTTTGCGAACCACCGTTCGCATGAGTGCCATCTCGCGATAGCCTACCTATATTAACACATTATCTTTTCACTGTCAAGCATTTTTCACGCCTTTTTAAAGTTTTTTTCAAACTTTTTTTACAGCTATTTTTTAGTGCGCTTTCTAGGTCGCTCTCACAAGTGCTTGCATATATTATCATTTTAATTTTGCTTTGTCAACAGTTTTTTCGTGGTTTTTTATAAAATTTTTTTGCAAAATTTTTCCTTTACAAAATACTGTATATCGCCTAGTTATGCACCACAAAATATAGTTTCATTATAATATAATAATAGGCGAGAACTTTTTTGCTAAATACTCTTGACCTTAATATTTAAAAATGTTAAAATAAATTAGAAATTTACAAAGTGCGCGTTATACGTAGCGTTAAATGGAGAAAATTATGCATCCTACTTTAAATTCTTCTTCTGAACTTGCTAAAAAGTTACAGAAAAAAAATACGAAGAGCAACGTTATTATTGCAGTAGTTGCTATTCTTATACTTGTCGTTGCAATGTTTACGGCTTATCGCAGACACTATACTAAATCTTTTTATATGTTAAACGCCGATAACGTTACTTACACTTACAAAGCGCCTAAAACTAACAAGAAAGTAGTTAACGTTCCAACAGAATTTAAAGGAAAGACTATTACAACCTTAGGGCCTTGGGCTTATGGCGACTCTAAAAAATTAGAAGAAGTGGTTATTTCTGACAATATCACAGTAATTGATAAAAACGCTTTTAGAAACTGCCCTGCTTTAACTAAGATAAGCATTCCTGCTAGCGTAACTTCCATTGGCGAAAAGGCTTTTTATAAGTCTGGTTATTACAATGACGAAAGCAATTGGGATGGCGATGAATTGTATCTTGATGGTTGGCTTATCGCAGTTAAAGAAAGCGAAACCCCACGCGATATTCAAGTAAACGAAGGCACGAAAGGTATTGTAGATAGACTTTTTGCAGAAAGAAAAGATATTAAGAGCGTTTCTCTTCCTGATAGCTTAGTTTATTTAGGACGCGAAACGTTTAGGGATAACAACTTTATTGAAAGCGTTACAACAGGCAACGGTCTTACTACAATTGGACCTTACTCTTTCTGGGGTTGCGACAACTTAAAAACTGTTGATATCGGCTTAAGTGTTTGCAAAATAGGTTGGTACGCTTTTACAGATTGTATTAACCTTTTAGAAATTAATTTTGCAAATCCTTACGGCTGGCATTGCACTTCAGAAACTAATTACACAAACGGTTGGAGTGTAGACGTTGAAGACGCTGAAGAAAATGCAGAGAGTTTAACAGATAGCCTCTCTTGGTATTTCTTATATAGAGTATAATATAATTTAATACAAAAGATAAAAGAGCCGTGTGGGTTTTCCACACGGCTCTTATTATATAAATTTGTTAGCTTTTAAACTTAACTCCATCTCTTTTACATATACGTTGTGTTGTAAATCTAGACGTAATTACCGCAGTAGGAAGACCACCACTCGTCAAAAACCATTGACCTGAGAATAAAAGATTTTTAACACTCTTAATCTCTCCCTTTTTATTCATTGACTTGCCTTTTGCAGTATGGACAAAACCTTGGAACGAGCCGTTTCTTCCGTTTAAATAACGCTCGTAGGTAATAGGGGTAATCATATCAATAATTTTTACCAAGTCGGATCGTAGCCATGTC
>JAZRMS010000166.1:0-2354 GCA_045647825.1 Christensenellaceae bacterium | reverse complement strand
AAAGGACTTTTGGATGAATTTGTTAAAATAATGTTTGATAGTGACACAAAAACAAGATTTAGACCATCATATTTTCCATTTACAGAGCCTAGTGTTGAAGTAGACGTTACTTGTTGTAAGTGTCATGGAAAAGGTTGCAACCTTTGTAAAGGAACGGGTTGGATAGAAATTTTGGGCGCAGGCGTGGTAAACAAAAACGTTTTAGAAATGAGCGGTATTGATTCTAACGAATATTCTGGCTTGGCATTTGGTCTTGGTATTGAACGTATTACTATGATTAAATACGGAATTTCTAATATTAGAACTTTATTTGAAAATAACGTTAAGTTCTTAAAACAGTTTGATAGGAGATAAATTATGAAAGCACCACTTTCTTGGTTAAAAGAATACGTAGATATAGATTGTAGCGCAGAAGAATTGCAAGCTAAATTATTTTCTTGTGGCTTTGAAGTTGAAGAAATGGTTTACGTTGCAAAACATATTAATAGAATTGTAACTTGCAAAATTTTAAGCATAGAAAAACATCCTAACGCAGATAAACTTTCAGTCACTCAAGTTGATGCAGGTTCTCATGGTAAATTGCAAATTATAACGGCAGCAACCAACATTTTTGTTGGTGCAGTAGTTCCTGTTGCTTTAGACGGATCTACTCTAGCTAATGGCGAAACTATTAAAACTGGTGAATTGAGAGGTCTTCCTTCGTTTGGTATGTTCTGTAGTGGGGAAGAACTTGGTATTAATGACGACTGGTATGACGGCGCATCAGTAAACGGTATTTTAATTTTAGACGAAAAATTTCCGCTTGGTGTTGAAGTTAAAGAATTGCTTGAGTTAGAGGACGTTATGTTTGACATAAACGTAACGGCAAATCGCCCTGATTGTCAATCGATTTTAGGATTGGCAAGAGAAGTTGCAGCCGTTCTAAATAAGCCATTAAAAATGCCGGATTTAACTTGTAAAACTACTGATGAAAATACTAAAAACGTTATTAACGTGGAAAATAAAGCATATGATCTTTGCCCAAGATATATGGCAAGCTACGTTTCTGATATTAAGATAGAACAATCTCCTAGATGGTTAAAGAGAAGACTTGCATCTATGGAACTTCGTTCTATAAACAATATCGTTGACATAACTAACTTTGTTCTTTTAGAAATAGGACAACCTATGCACGCATTTGATTTGTCAGAATTAAATGGCAATAAAATTGTAATTAGACGTGCAGAAAACGGTGAAAAAATAGTTACTTTAGATGAAAAAGAATTTGATTTATCAAACGAAAATCTAGTTATTTGTGATGCGAATAAACCTGTTGCATTGGCTGGTGTTATGGGTGGATTAAATAGTGAAATTAAAGACACCACGTCTTCTGTTGTGTTTGAATCTGCACGTTTTGCACGCGACAACGTTAGAAAGACTTCTAGAACGTTGGGGCAAAGAACTGATGCATCTTCTAGATACGAAAAGGGCGTTGATTTCTATTCTGTAGAAATTGGATTAAAGAGAGCGTTGAATTTAATCGACACGTTAAATTGTGGTAAAATTGCTTGCGATTTCTATGATTTGCACGAGTGCGAATTAAAGGAAAAGACGATTTCAACAACCATTGCAAAAGTTAATGGCGTTTTGGGTATTGATATTGAAAAAGACGTTATCGTTAATATTTTAGAAAGATTAAATTTCAAGGTTAAACTTGATGGTGATAATATTGACGTTGTAGTTCCACTTTATCGTGAAGATATGGAAAGCTATCCAGACATTGCAGAAGAAATCATTAGAGAATACGGCTACGATCATATTCAATCTACTTTGCTTAAAACTTCTTCTATAACTCTTGGTGGGTTAAACGAGGAACAAAAGAAGATTGAGCAACTTAAAAATCTTTTAGTTGGTTATGGATTTAATGAAATGATTAACTATTCGTTCGTTTCTGAAAAAGAATACGACTTGTTTGGATTTGATAAACAAAGCGATCAATATAAGTTTATCAAATTAATGAATCCACTAGGCGAAGATTTAGCCGTTATGAGAACAAGCTTGTTACCATCTGCGGTTAGAGCAGCTTGTTACAACCTAACAAGAAAGAATTATGAAGGAAGATTGTTTGAGCTTGCAAAGGTTTATAATCCTAAAGAAGTTCCATTAAAAGAATTACCCGTTGAAAACGAAGTTCTATCTTTTGTCACTTTTGGCGACGGGGAAGATTTCTTTACTGCTAAAGGTGTGGTTGAAGGTATCGTAGATAATTTCTTAAATGGCACAGAAGTTAAATACGAAGCAGTAAAACTTCCATATATGCACCCAACAAGAGCTGCTCAAATTGTTGTTAATGGTGAAATTGTTGGTGTAGTTGG
>JAZRMS010000165.1:0-3220 GCA_045647825.1 Christensenellaceae bacterium | reverse complement strand
TGCTGATTACAAATCAGCTGCTCTACCGACTGAGCCACACCAGCCTATAAACTATTTTTTATTTTCTTTCTTCAATCTTATTTTACCAACACAACGATGCCACAATACAACTTTTTTAAGCCTTGCCTACAAATAACTTTTTGGATATACTTTTCGCGTTCTTCAACAAATGTTATATAAAACAAAATATGATTAAGCAACCCTATCCCAGATTGCCTAATCATATTATCACAAATTAATGTACGTGTCAAACGTTTTAAGCCTTTGACGACTTTTTTATTATTTTTTTCAATACACCAAAGTTTACACTTTTCTCGCTAACGTTATATCTTTTTTATGACAAAGACTATATTTTAGATAACGTCTTTTATAACAAACCCACGATTAGTTAGCCAAGTGATAGAAAGGCCAACCCAAGGTTGAACGGATTCGTTAACGAATTTACTTTCGATAGTTGCAACACCTAGCCCGTGACTTCCGTTTTCAAACATATGAAGTTCAAAAGGAACACCTGCCTCTTTATATTTCATTGCCGTCATAAGCGCGTTTTCTGATGGAACAACGCCGTCGTTAACCGTTCCCCAAATAAATGCTGGCGGGCATTTTTTGCTTATCTTGTTTTCTAGCGACAATCTTTTTCTAAGGCTCTTGTTTTCACCACACAAGTTGTTAAAAGAACCTTGATGCGCGTTTATGCCAGAAGATATAACTGGATATGACAAAATAACGGCGTTAGGCTTAACTAAATCTGCCTTTTCTTTTAGCGTTTCTTTCACTTCTTTTGCGTTAAACATAGTAGCAAGCATTGCCGTTAAGTGTCCACCTGCAGAAAATCCTATTGCAGCAACTAAATCAGGGTCTATCATCAACTCTTCTGCATTTTCTCTTATATAAGCCATAGCCATTGCCCCCTCAATAAGTTGAGCAGGGAAAGTAACGGGCTTTACCGAATAATCCAAAGTAAAGCAGTTGAAACCTGCAGACGCATATCTTAAAAGAATAGGCTCTTTTTCCCTTAAAGAAACGGCAGAATAACCACCGCCGGCAATTACTAGCATTGCAGGGCGCTTTCTTCCAGCATAAATAGGGTCTAAAACGTAAGTGTTTAAGTATCCTTGTCCGTTTTCTGGGCGAGTTACACCAAAATATTCATAAAGGTCTATTCTTTTATTAATCATTGTTTTTCCTCAACTTTTAATCGTTTTTTATAATTATACTCTCTCTTTATAACAAAATCAAGTAAATGCTTGAAATTGTATTGCTTTTTTGGTATAATAAAAATATGAAATACCATATAGATACAGGATTAATAGTAGACAAATTTCAAACAGATTGCGAATGCCCACTCTGCGAAATCCAAAAAATAGTTGAAGAGCAGTTTTTGTTCGAATTCCTTAACGACGCAGTAATGGAAGAAAACACGCGCATAAAGGTTGGGCAAAAAGGTTTTTGCGCAAAGCACTTTGACATGCTTTTTTCGCGCCAAAACAAACTTTCTGTTGCTTTGCAAATAGAAACTAGGTCGCAAGTTTTATCAGAATTTTTAACCCCACTCAAAAATGCAAAGAGCGCAAAAAAACTTGCCGACAAGATTGACTCTTTTGACAAGACTTGTATTATTTGCGAACTTGTTGAAGAGAGCATGGTTAAATACTATAAAACGGTTGCGCAAATGTATGCCAAAGAGAAAGAGTTTTACAAAATACTCTTTAACGGCAAAGGCTTTTGTATGCACCACTACGCAGAGCTTTTAAGATACTCTTCTTTTGCAGGGTTTATGAAGGACGACTACGTTGCGCTTATCTCTAAAAACCAACAGAGAAACTTTGAGCGCTTACAAGGCGAACTAAAAGCTTTTTGCGACAAGCACGATTATAGAAACGCAATGATTCCCCTTGGCGATGCAGAAACTGCACTTCCTAGAATGAGAGAAAAACTTTATAGCAAAAAGTTAGATTAATTTTTAGCAAAATTTAAGGCGACGGAAATCCGTCGCCTTTTCTTATTCTTCTATAATTTCTTGTTTGGATACCAAAAGCGCTTGTTCTATTGCAGATAAAATCTCTGCCTTTCCTAATCCCGTTTCAGCACTAGACGCAATTAAATCGCTAATCCCCACGCGAAGTTCTGTTGCAATCTCTTTTAGCCTTGGCTTAATCTTGGTTTTTCCAAGCTTGTCTGCCTTTGTTGCAACCAAGTTAAAAGGAAGTGCATAATGATAAAGATAGTCCACCATCATTTTATCGTCGCTTGTTGGGTCGTGGCGAATATCGACAAGCGATATAACCAACTGAAGTTTTTGTGTTGCCAAAAAACTTTCTAATAGTGCGCCCCACTTCTTTTTTTCTTCCTTGCTAACCTTTGCAAAACCATAACCAGGAAGGTCTGCAAGCATAAATTCACCAAAATCAAAGTAGTTTATGAGCCTTGTTCTACCCGGTGTTACCGAAGTTTTGGCAAGTTTTTTTCTATTAGCAAGCATATTTATAAGCGAACTCTTGCCAACGTTGGACTTTCCACAAATAGCGATAAGTGGTTTATCCACTTACAGAAATTTGTCCGCACTAGCAACGCTAGTTACGAAAGTTGCCTCTTTTATAACCATTTTTCTTGCTAAAACTTTATAGCGTGCTTAAACACTTCTTCAACGCTGTCTGCCGTTATAAAGTTTATCTCCTTTAGTATTTCTTTTGGAATTTCTTGAACGTCTTTCTTGTTTGCAGATGGAATAATAACGTCCTTTATTCCTTGTCTATACGCTGCAAGTGCCTTTTCTTTTAGTCCACCGATAGGCAAAACTTTGCCACGAAGGGTTATTTCTCCCGTCATTGCAACGCTCTTTTTAACAGCCTTTTCAGTAAACGCAGAAAGTATTGCCGTCGCCATTGTTATACCTGCACTTGGCCCGTCCTTTGGCGTTGCGCCTTCTGGAACGTGAACGTGTATGTCCGTCTTTTCAAACCTTTCTTCGTCAATGCCATACTTCCCTGCGTGCGCCCTAATATAGCTTATGGCTGCGCGTGCAGATTCTTTCATAACGTCGCCAAGTTTTCCCGTTAAAAGGATTTCCCCTTTGCCACGCATCAAACTTACTTCTATCGTTAAAGTCGTTCCGCCAACGCTAGTCCACGCAAGCCCCGTACAAGCGCCTATTTCGTCTTTATCTAGCGTTTTATCTCTCAAATATTTCTTTATTCCTAGATAGTCTGAAAGGTTGTTT
>JAZRMS010000164.1:0-1772 GCA_045647825.1 Christensenellaceae bacterium | reverse complement strand
GCCCAGCTTAAACTTTAAGCACTTCGCACCATAAATGGGCAGGAAGGTGAGCACTCGGACGGTGTTATAAAAAGCACCGACCAACGCAATATAAATTATGCTGCTATCTTCCCCTTCTATAAAGTTCAGTCCAATAAACACCGTTAAAATGCTTGCGGACGCAAAACAAATAAGGGCAATAGAAGAACCCTTGATTTTATTGCAAACGGTGAAAATATTATAAAGAGGCTCCAAGGGAAGGGCAAAAATAAGATTGAAGCATGCTATAACGGTTAAAAGCTGCAAAAGCTCCGCATTCTGAGTGGGAACCCAAAGTTGATAAAACACCTTTCCAAATCCCATGAGCACCGCTATAGGAATGCTTGATAGCAAGCCCATAAGCTTTATGGAGAATATAAGCTGCTTCTTCATCTCAGCCAAATCTCCATTAGCATATGCAATGGTAAGCTGAGGAGCGAATATTGAAGAAACAGTTGCAAAAAGGGAAAGGATTATATTCGAAACTGTTTTAGACAAGTTAAGCACGCCCATGGCAACGCCATTGACAAAAATGTTTGTCACCAGCAAATCAAGGCCGGAAGCGAGAATTCCGCTTAGCTTATTTATACTGTTCCATATACCGGAAGCAACAAGCTCTTTAATGCATCCAAAATCAAAGTACTTTTTCCTGGCACGCAGCTCAGGCATTAATTTTTTCTTATATCGAATATGGCTAAGGGTAAAATTCAATCCCCCAAGCAGAGTTGCAATTCCCACATAAAATGTATAGGGACGGAAAAAGTTATAGCAAATTACCAGTACCAGAACGCGTATGATGCTGCCGCGCATACTTGTAATTGCGGTTTTATCAAGTCTGTCTGTAACAAAGGTGGAAACAGAGTATATAGATCCAAACAGAGAAACAATAAAATTAAGAGCAATAAAGGCCCATAGAATCTTAATATCGCTAACGGAGCTTGCGGTGATATTAAGAAATTTATCGAGATATACAATGGCCACAGCAAAAATCACCGTGAAAATGACGGAGAACGCTATGTTTGCAAAGACAACGGAAGTAAAGTATTTATTTGCGTCCTCTGTATTTTTCTGGTGGATTTTAATAGTGATAAACCTGCCGGCCATAGAGTTGATGGCAACTATAAAAAGATGGGCATAGTCAACAAAGTTGTTGGCAAGGGTCACAAATCCGTTTGCTTCAACACCTATATTCTCAATAATATAGGGCGTAAGGAAAAAGCTTATGCCGAAGTTGATAACAAAAGCCGTTATCTGCGATATTAAATTGATAGCGGTTTGCTTTTTCATTCTGCAGCTAACTCCTTTTTTAACATACAAAGTTATTATATTCCATACATCGGAGCAAGTCAACAAAAGTAAAACGCAATAATATAGTGCATTAATCGGCTGATGACTTTTTTCATTTTTTATGCGCTTATTTATGGTCTTTTTCTTGTTTTAGCCTTGTTTTTTTAGATAAATGTGTATATTATTGCAATTTGTATAATATTCATTCATTTTTCTTGGAGTGAAAAATCATAAATTTCAACAAAGAAAAACACCTGCTATTTCGGGTGTTTCTTATGTGCCTTATATATGCGATTGGATGAGAATTAACGCCCCAGGATTAAAGATACGCTATTGTTTTACTAAATTTCCTCATAAGTTTTTTGAATAATTATAAGTAAACTTCTTAATCTGCTTGTTTGTTATTGTAAAACTATACCTTGAATGCTATACTATCAACAGACCGATAAATTGGAATTTGACAAAGG
>JAZRMS010000163.1:0-1576 GCA_045647825.1 Christensenellaceae bacterium | reverse complement strand
TTTACCATCAATTGCATTCATATATTCAGAGAATGAACCAAAAACACCTATCGCATTGTCAAAATTAAAAAGTCCACCACCCAAGTTCGTTTGTTCCGTTTGACCAAAGCCCGTGGCAGATATACCACAGTTTCCACACACGAAAGTGGTTATACCTTGTCTAATAAACGGCTCAAAATATTTCAAGTTGTCCTTTTTGATAGCAAACCAATCGTTGTGAGAATGCCCGTCAATAAAGCCAGATGCCAAACTATATCCCGCAAGATCAACGACCTTTGCGTCGCTATCGCTAACGTCCCCAACGGCAATGATTTTATCGTTGTCAATCAAAACGTTTCCAACAAAAGCATCTTTCCCCGTTCCATCATAAATTTTAGCGTTTGTAAATAAAGTTTTCATAAATCCCCCACTTTGTCACAGATTAACATATATATTTTATCATAACTGCGCAATTATTGACAACCGTTAATTGCAACTTTTAACAAAAAATATTGACCTTTAATTGAATAGAAAATATGTTTTTCTGTTTCTTTTTCGCCTTTTTTATGTTATAATTAATTAAACTTGATTTTATAAGGAGACGTTTTAAGATGATTAATAAATTTTGTAAAGCACCGCTTTGGGATTGCACTATTTCTTTAGCAAAAGTTGCAACGGGTGCTGAAAAAGCCGACCTAGTTATTAAAAATGCAAGACTTGTTAACGTTTGCACTCGTGAAATAATAGACAATACTTCTGTTACCATTGTTAAAGGGCGCATTGCTTTGGTTGGTGATGCAGAACATTGTATAGGCGAAAACACAACCGTTATTGATGCAAAAAACAAATATCTTGCCCCCGCTTTTATGGACGGGCATATTCATATTGAATCTTCTATGCTTTCAGTTGGCGAATATGCAAAAGCCGTTGTTCCACACGGTACTAGTGGTGTTTTTATCGACCCACACGAAATTTGCAACGTTTTGGGACTTGACGGGGTAAATTACATGATAGAAGATGCAAAGCGCACCCCACTTAAAACAATGATGACCACCCCATCTTGCGTTCCTGCAGTTGGTGGTTTTGAAGATACAGGCGCTAAAATTGATCCAGAAGACGTTGCAACAACAATGGACTACGATTGTTGCGTTGGTCTTGGTGAAATGATGAACTTCCCGGGGATTTTAGGTGGAAACCCACACACCCACGGCATTGTTGGCGAAACTCTTAAGGCGGGAAAAATAGTTACAGGTCACTATTCTTTGCCTGAAACGGGCTCTGGCTTAAACGCTTATATCGCAAGCGGTGTTAGATGTTGCCACGAATCTACTAGGGCAGAAGACTCTCTTGCAAAAATGAGACTTGGCATGTATGCTCTATTAAGAGAAGGCTCTGCTTGGCACGACCTTAAAGAAGTTGTTAAAGCGATAACTAAAAACGAAGTGGACAGCCGTTTTGCTTGCTTGATTTCAGACGACACCCACCCACACACCTTGATTGAACACGGCCATCTTGATTATATCGTTCGCCGTGCTATAGAAGAAGGCGTTGACCCTATAACTGCTATTCAAATGGTTACTATTAACGTTGCGCAATG
>JAZRMS010000162.1:0-2545 GCA_045647825.1 Christensenellaceae bacterium | reverse complement strand
TTCCTCGTTAACCCACCAAAATAATTTTGGTATAAATCAACCATTCTCTGTGACATAGCCTTTATTAAAATTAATTGTAATGTCAAAAAATCATAATAAGTAGTTAAATATAAATATTGAAATATAAATAGGGGTTGTTATATAATAAAACTATCATAAAAAGGAGAAAATGCCGATATGATAAGAAAAAATATGCAAGATTACTTTTTCACTCACCAACCAGAGTGCAAATTCGTTGATGATTTCAAAAGTTACGAAGTGAAAAAGGTTAAATTTTCAAAATTAGAAGATATAGAAAACTTTATTGCCGTTAAATCAATCTTTATAGATAAAAACGAATTTTTATCGTGCGATAATTTAATTACCGTTTTTGAAGATTTTGAACGCTTTACAACCCAAAATAAAATTTCGGGCAATGAATATCCTGTAAACATTATTAAAGAAAACGGATATAAAAAGGAAGAGTTTGAAATTGCCGTTTTAGATGGCGAAGTTGTTTTAAAGGCAGGGGAAACGGAAGGTGTTCGCCGTGCCGTTATAACTCTTGAAGATATGATAGTTGAAGGAAACGGGAATCTTAAAAAGGCTACTACTCACAGGACCGTTGCAATAAAGCGTCGCTTTGCACACAGCTTTTTTAGTCCGATTAACCGCCCACCAAGAAATTTAGAAGAACTTCTTTATGACGGAGATTCGTATTTTGATGAGTATTTAAATAGGCTTATGCATATAGGCGTTAACGCCGTTTGGATTTATACCGATTTAGATATGCTTGCAAAATCAAAATATTTTAAGGAATTTGGCGTTGACAGCGAAAAGAGAATTGCAAAACTAAATAAACTAACTGAAAAATGTGCTAGATTTGGCATAGACGTTTTTCCCTTCCTTATAGGGCCACAATCTTTTCAAGAAGCATCAATGATTAAAAGATATGGCAAAGAAATGCACGAAAAATATAAAGACCAAGTTGGCGGAAACGCCTATGCTGGTCCGCAAGCATTTTGCTTGAATACTGAACTAGGCAAGAAATATCTAGAAGAGGCAATCGAAAACATTTTAATTTCCGCACCAAAAATAGGTGGCTTTATGTGGGTTACCATAGGGGAAAGAACAACCCATTGCGGAAATTCTTGGCCAGATGCAGAAGGTGGATGGAAAAACCTTTGCCCGCATTGTCAAGGAAAGGGAAAGGGAGAACTAACTGCCGAGCAAGTTAATATAATAATGAGCGTTATAAAGCGCGTTGCACCAGACAAAGAGTTTGTTAGCCACGGATATGGTTTTAGATGCGAGTCTAACGAAGAAATAATTTCTTTTTCGCAAAAAGTTGATAAAGATGCAAAGCTATTATACACTTTTGAAGATGCAGGAAGTACTATGCAATTAGGCAAAAAACGATACGCAACCGACTTTTTCTTGTGTTATCCAGGGCCATCTGATTATTACAAGCATTGTGCAAAAGAGGCGATAGCAAACGGAAACGAAGTTTATGCAAAAATGCAAATTGCATGTTCGCACGATTTAGCGTCCGTTTTATATATCCCCGTGCCAGGACTTACTTACGATAGAATTACCAAAGCAAAAGAACTTGGTGTTACTGGCGTGCTAGAAAGTTGGTTCTTTGGCGATTATCCTTGTATGATAACTAAAGCCGTTGAAAAATTGTGTTATAACGAAACTAGCAACGGCAAAGAAGAATTCTTAAAAGAACTTTCTTCTCTATATTGGAAAAAAGAAGACGTGCCTTTTGCAGTAAAAGCTTATCAAGCATTTGAGGAAGGATATATAAACTACCCCGTAAACACAATGTTTAACTACTATGGACCTATGCACGACAGCGTGGTGTGGAAATTGCAACTACTTCCAAAGAATTTTGGTTTGCCAAGAACGTGGCAATTACAAGATTCGCGTGATGGGGATAGAATAGGCGAATGTTTGTTCCAAAACCATACGTTAGAAGAGGCAATAACTTTAACCGAAATGGTGGTTAAGAAATGGGAAGAAGGTATAAGCGAACTAAAAAACACTAGCGAGTGGGGAAATCTTTCAAACGACCTTATATCAGTTCCAGTAGCGCTTGAATTGTTGTTTAAGAGCGGACTAAACGTTCTTAAATTCTACAAACTGCGTGATGATTTGGGGTATCAAAAAAGAGATGCTAAAACTATTTTAGAAGAAATGAGAAAAATCGTTCTAGAAGAAATTGAGCATAGCGAAAAAATGATTCCCGTTTGCAAAGCCGATAATAGAATAGGCTATCACTCTGAAGCAGAAGGATATAAATTCTTCCCAGAGCAACTAGAAGATAGAATTAAATACCTAAAAAATCTATTAGAAACGGAATTTAGAGAAGTTGAACAAAGGATAGAAAAAGGACAAACACCACTTGCTTATTACGACGGAATTGAAGAAGGAATAACAAGTATAAAGGCGGGTAGAAAAGGTTTAGAAAGCGCAGAGTGGGGCGTTCTACAAGAAGGGCAAAGCAAGTTTAGAATAGCAGTAGATGAAGAACAGATTGAAATTGAAATAGTTTCAGAACTGG
>JAZRMS010000161.1:0-1668 GCA_045647825.1 Christensenellaceae bacterium | reverse complement strand
ATGCAAGGACTATTAATTTTGAAGAGCTTGAAATTAAAGATGGTGAGCAAGACGTTTATCCATTCAGTTTTTTGAGTGAGAGAGTCCCAGAAAAACAACGCCCTTGCTATTTGACTTATACAAACGAAAAGACACACCAGATTATAAGGGACAATCTACACCGTTCCCCTTTGTACGGTGGTTTAATAAAGGGTACAGGACCTAGATATTGCCCGTCTATTGAAGATAAAGTGGTTAGATTTTCTGACAAGGAACGCCACCAACTCTTTTTAGAGCCAGAAGGGGCAGACACCAACGAAATTTACGTTCAAGGAATGTCAACCTCTCTTCCACACGACGTGCAAAAGGCTATGTATCGCACGGTTAAGGGTTTAGAAAACTGTGAGATTATGAGATATGCTTATGCTATTGAATACGACTGCATAGACTCTCTTGACCTATACCCCACCTTGGAATACAAGCGCATAGAAGGACTTTACACGGCAGGACAAATTAACGGAACTAGCGGTTATGAAGAGGCTGCGGCACAAGGTCTTATTGCTGGACTTAACGCGTCGCTTAAAATGAGAAATGAAGAGCCGCTTATTTTAGGGCGTGACGACGGTTATATAGGTGTTTTGATTGACGACCTTGTCACCAAGGGAACGAACGAACCTTATAGAATGATGACTAGCCGTGCTGAATATAGAATTGTTCTTCGCCAAGATAACCCCGACTTCCGTCTTACTGAAAAGGGCAGAAAAGCAGGACTTGTTGACGATTTTAGGTATAATAAATATCTAGAAAGAAAGGCTGAATATGAAAAGGCAACCCAAATAATGGGCGTGCTTATTAAACCAAAAGATGCAGAGCAAATTTTAATTAAACACGGTTTCCAAAAGCCAAACGCAGGCGTTAGCAGAGCAGACCTTGTTAGAAGGGGCATTGAACTAAACGAAATCGTTTTGGAATTCGGTGGGTTTGACGGAATTAGTAAAGAGATTATTGACACCGTTGAGATAGACGCTAAATACGAAGGGTATTTGCAAAAAGGATTAGAGCAAATAGAAAAGGCAAAGCGCTTGGAAGAAAAACTTATTCCAGATGATATTGACTATTTATCTATTCAAGGTTTAAGAATAGAAGCAAGGCAAAAGCTTGATAAAATTCGCCCCAAAAACCTAGGACAAGCGGGCAGAATTTCTGGCGTTTCCCCTGCAGACATTGCAGTATTAATGGTTTATTTAACTAGATAAAAGAAAAAAGAGAACGAATTTTCGTTCTCTTTTTAGTTTTTAAATTTGTTTTTTATAAAAAATTATAACAAAGCAGCTAGAATAATTAAAGCATAAAGGGTATATATTAAAGAACCAACTGAAACGGCTATACCCGCAATTCCAAGACCCTTAAGTCTTTCGTCGTTTTTGTTTGCCTGTACTATACCGATAATCGATAAAACTAGAGCGGCTATAGCAACCGTCCCAACTAAGGCGATAAAAAGGCTAACCAAAGAAAGAACAAAACCTACTAAACAAAGCACATTGATTTTCTTTTTTTGAACGACTTGGCTTTGTGTTTCCATAGCATCTTTAGTTGCGCATCCGCATTTTGGACATATAATAGCGTTGTCGTTAATTTCACTTCCACAAGTTTTGCAAAACATTTTTTATTGCTCCTAAGTATTTTTTA
>JAZRMS010000160.1:0-4389 GCA_045647825.1 Christensenellaceae bacterium | reverse complement strand
AAACAAAGCCATAAAATTATATATTTTCTATATTTGTTTCACGTGAAACGCCCTTGTTTTATTATTTTGTTTATTGTTTCACGTGAAACGTTGTGTACGAAGAGTTTTTCGTGGTTTGCAGAGCCGATTTGTTTTGATTATTTTCCTATAACGTAAGTGTTTTTTGCTTGATCTTTCGGTTCTTTGTGTTTGCTTTGAAATTAATTGTTTTACTAAATTTGACTAAAAAAATCGACTTTCTAATACAGAATAAGTGAAATTTGTTCCACAAAAATATTTTTGCCATTCTCGCTCAGAGCGTTAAAATGACAATTTTTAAAAGCCTAATTTTTGCTAATTTTTAATAAATATTAACCGTTTACGTGATTTTTGTTATCTTGTCTTGTGTGATTTTTTATGTTCGTCATTGGTGTTGGTTTGTTTTATTATTTGCGGTTTTTGTTAGTTCTTGTTTAATATGTTTAATGTAAGGTGTTTTTAAAATTGTTTCATGTGAAACAAAAGGGAGTAAACGGTGTATAATTTATGATTATTTGAAAATAATAATATTTGTGCTTATAAATATATTTGTTTGCGCTCAAAGTAATTTTTGTGAATTATTTAAAAAACAACAGCGCGAATTGTGCTTGCGCTAAAAATATTTTTAGCGCTATAAAAAAGTTTTAAGTAATCTATTGTATTTTTTATAAATATATAGTATAATATTAATAACATTGTAAAACATTAGTGAAATACAAAGGTTTTCAATGTTTATTCAAACTTGATATGATATTATTAGAGTATAAAGCTAAAAAAGGAGACTAGAAAGTTGAAAAGTAAAAACTCAAAAACTTTTTGGATAGTTCTTGCTGTAATCGTTGCAATTATCGGTTTGTTTTCTGTTTCAAACTGTGTTGGTAAAGGTGTTAGCATAAACTATTCTGAATTTAAGCAAGTAGTTAGGCTTGCAGGACAGAACGGAGATTCCAAGATTTATAAGAATCAGTTTGATGAAATTAGCCAAACTGATTTTAGAAATAGGATAAAGATATACGGAAACGACGTTGATAGCTTGGTTATTACAGGTGTATATTTTGATAGTTATTCTATCGATTTTACCGTTAAGGTGTTTAAGGGCGAAAGAGAAGTTGGCGCAGAAAAGTTCCTAACCATCTATGCTAGGGGCGAAGTTGTAAGTGAAATAGAGTCAATGCTTGACAATGCGAAAATTGCTTATAACTATGCAGATCCAAATTCCGGTTCTATTTGGTCGTCATTATTACCGATATTTGGTAGCGTTTTGGTAATGGTTGTATTCTTGATTATCTTAATGCAGACGAATGGTGGAACAAAAGGCGCAATGAATTTTGCAAAAACAAACGCAAGATTAAACCAAAATTTAAAGGTGCGCTTCTCTGACGTTGCTGGCGCAGAAGAAGAAAAGGAAGAACTTGCAGAAGTTGTTGACTTCTTAAAGAGTCCTAAAAAGTTCTCTGATCTTGGCGCTAGAATTCCAAAGGGTGTTCTTTTAGTAGGCCCTCCCGGAACAGGTAAAACGTTGTTTGCAAAAGCCGTTGCTGGTGAAGCCGGCGTTCCTTTCTTCTCAATAAGTGGTTCTGACTTTGTTGAAATGTTTGTCGGTGTTGGTGCATCTCGTGTTAGGGATTTGTTTGACACGGCAAAAAAGAGCATGCCTTGTATTGTGTTTATTGATGAAATAGACGCCGTTGGTCGCCAACGTGGTACAGGTATGGGTGGTGGACACGACGAAAGAGAACAAACGCTTAACCAACTACTTGTTCAAATGGACGGCTTTGAAACCAACGATGGAATAATCGTTATGGCTGCAACAAACCGTGCTGATATATTAGACCCTGCATTGCTTCGTCCAGGCAGATTTGATAGACAAATCTTTGTTAATACCCCAGACGTTCGCGGTAGAGAGGCAATATTAAAAGTTCATGCGCGCAACAAACCGTTAGCGCCAGACGTTAACTTTAAGACGGTTGCTAGAATGACTAGTGGTTTCTCTGGTGCAGATTTAGAAAATCTTTTAAACGAAGCTGCTATACTTGCTGCAAGAGCAAACAGAAAGTTTATTAATAATAAAGACCTTTACGAAGGTATCAATAAGGTTATAATGGGTCCACAAAAGAAGAGTAGACTTGTTACCGAAACAGACAAACGTATCACGGCATATCACGAAGCAGGCCACGCAATATTGGCAAGATTACTTCCAAACTGCGACCCCGTGCACGAAGTTTCTATAATTCCACGTGGTCAAGCGGCAGGCTACACCATGACCCGTCCTGACACGGATGATAACCACTTGACCAAAGCAAAACTTTTAGACGATATAGTTATGACGCTTGGTGGTAGAGTTGCAGAAGAACTTGTTATTAAAGATATTTCTGCAGGAGCATCTGGCGATATTCAAATGGTTACTAAACGCGCAAGACTCATGGTTACCGAATGGGGTATGAGTGAAAAGGTTGGACCTATTTCATACGGCTCTGACAAGGAAGTGTTTATAGGCAGAGATATGGCTTCGCACGTTTCTTATAGTGAAGAGACGGCTGCTATTATCGACGAAGAAATAAGGCTAATCGTGGATAACGGATTGAAAAAGGCGAGACAGCTTCTTGGCGAAAACAGAAAGCTTTTAGACAACATGGCAAGGCTTTTGGTTGAAAGAGAAACCATTTTCTCTGAAGAAGTGGATATGCTTATGGAAGGAAAAGACGTTGAAGACATAATGAAGTTTATGGATGAAAACGAACGCACGTTGAGTGAAAATCCTTTTGCAAGAAAAGCGGCTAGCAAAATAATTGTTCCTGAAAAGGAAGAAAAAGAAAAGGTAGACGAACAAATAAAAGAAGAGCAAACTGAAACAAAGGAAGAAAAAACAAAACAAGACGAATAAAAAAGCAATAGATGCGAAGGAGAATGTGTTATGGGAAAAATAATTGCTTTTTCAAACCAAAAAGGTGGCGTTGGAAAAACTACTACTTGTGTTAATATGTCGGCATACCTTGCTCAAAAAGGCTATAAGTGTCTTTTGGTAGACCTTGATCCACAAGGTAATGCAACTAGTGGCTTGGGTTTTTCTAAAAGCGAAATAAAAAGCTCTGTATACAACGTAATGATAGACGATATGCCTATCGAAGATGCCGTTGTAAAAACGTGCGTTGACAATCTAGACATATTGCCGTCTAGCATAGATTTGGCAGGTGCAGAGGTTGAACTAGTTTACGTTAAAAGCAGAGAACACGTTTTGAAAAACGTTTTGGAAAAGGCCAAAGGAAGTTATGATTTTATAACTATCGACTGCCCACCATCACTAGGTCTTTTAACCATAAACGCGCTTGCAAGTGCAGACACGGTTATTATTCCTATACAAAGCGAATACTACGCTCTAGAAGGGCTTAGCCAACTTATGAACACTATTAAGCTTGTCGTTAAACACCTAAATTCAAGCTTAAAAATAGAGGGTGTTGTTTTAACCATGAGTGACAATAGAGCAATCATTTCTCGCCAGATTTCGCAAGAGATTAAAAAGTTCTTTGGAAAGCGCGTTTTTGAAACGGCAATCCCAAGAAATATTAGGCTTGCAGAAGCACCAAGTCACGGCGTTCCTATAATGTTACACGACACCAGATGCTCTGGCGCAAAGGCGTATTTGGCGCTAACGGAAGAATTCTTAATGCGTCAGCCAAATAAAAAAACAACGGAAAATAATTAACGGAGAAAGTTAAAATGAAACCTACCAGAGGATTAGGAAAAGGGTTGTCCGCATTGTTTTCGGAAACCGAAGAAGATTATGGCAAGAGCTTGCTTTTTGAAGAAGAAGTGAAAGCCAAAGGGGAAGGTGTTACGGAAATAGACGTTAATTCTATTTTTGCAAACCCAAACCAGCCAAGAAAAGTTTTTGATGAAACGGCTTTGAGAGAACTTGCCGATTCAATTTCAAAGCACGGCGTTATTATGCCGATTATCGTCAACAAGAGTGGCGATAGATATATGATTATTGCAGGTGAACGCCGTTTCCGTGCAAGTAAAATTGCAGGATTAAGCAAAGTCCCTGTAATACTAAAGACTTATGATGAACGCCAAATCAAAGAAATTTCTTTAATCGAAAACTTGCAAAGAGAAGACTTGAATCCTATCGAAGCGGCAACGGCAATGCGTTCACTTATGAACGATTACGGCATGACGCAAGAAGATTTAGCTGATAGAATAGGCAAGTCGCGTCCTGCAATCGCAAACACACTACGTTTGCTTTCTCTTTCACAAGAAGTTATTAAAATGGTTGCTAATGGCGAACTCTCTGCAGGGCACGCAAGAGCGCTTATTCCGTTGCCTGCAGTTGACCAAATCAAGTTTGCGGGGGAAGCTATAAAGGGTGGTTTG
>JAZRMS010000159.1:0-7932 GCA_045647825.1 Christensenellaceae bacterium | reverse complement strand
GAAATGCCCAAATTCATGAACGACGACGTAAAACAATTTAGATGGAGAGAGGCCCTAAAAACTTTAGCAGATTGTTCTAAAGCATTAAAGGAATTAAATCCAAAACTAGAAATAACTTGTTGTGTTCACGCTACAAAGAATTCATATTACGTAACAGAACTTCGTGGATACGATAACTGGGAAATGGTTGCTGCTTGCCCTTATTTTGACGTTTTCTCAACAACCATTATCAACTGGGCGCTACCAGAAAGTTTCTTTAAGGAAATTACCGAAAGAACTGTTAAAATTGCTAAAAAATACGGCAAACAAAGCGAAAGATGGCTTATGGGCTATAACGCACAACCAGAAGATTTTAACCAAATTGACAAAGTTGTAGACCTTTATGAAAGCATGGGTGTAGATCGCCTTGCAACTTGGACTTATCGTGGAGGATACGGAACGGTTGTTGCAGCGCCAGACCCAATAAAACTTTGGGATAAAATAGGCGAAAACTATAAACGCGTTTTGAAGAAATAAAGAGGAACTAAAATGGATAAAACGTATTTTAATAAGATCGTTGAAAATTTAGAAAAAATCAACCAAACACAAAGTGAAAATATTAAAAAAGCGGCAAGCCTTATGGCTGATGCGATTGAACAGGATAGACTTATCAACGTGTATGGCGGCGGTGGTCACACCACACTTTGTATGGGCGAAATGTTTTTTAGGGCAGGGGGATTAGCAAATATTAATCCTATAGCAGAAAACGGACTTACCGTGTTCAATCAAGCACTTAAATATCTTGAACTTGAAAGAACGGTAAATTACGGCTCTGCAATTATGAAATACTATAAGTTGCAAAAAGATGATTTGTTAATCGTGTTCCATAATATCGGCATCAACCCTGCAACGATTGACGCGGTTATGGAAGCGAAAAAAGCAGGTGCGAAAATCGTAGCGGTATCGTCTAGCTACTGGCAAAACGAAATGCCAGAAGATCACTTTATTCGCCACCCTAACAAGACGAATTTGTTTGATTATGCAGACGTTTGTATCGACGATTTCAATCCGGTAGGTGACGCTGTTATAAACGTAGAAGGATTTGAAACACCTATTGCACCAATATCTAATATAGCAGATTTCTATATCGCGCATATGCTTGAAATTGAGTGCGTAAAAGAGTGTCAACGCCGTGGGATTAAAGCGCCTTGCTGGTCAAGTGCCAACACTCCAGGTGGCGACCAAAAGAACGCAGAATATCTTGCAAAATATAGTCCTAGAATTAAAATGTTATAAGGAGAAAATCAAATGCAAAAAGGTTTGGATCTATTATTAAATAAATATTCCGTAAATGCAAAAGCCGTGCTTTCTGCTGGCGGAAAAACGGTTGTTGTTGAGGGGAACGAAATTCCGGTATTACCTTGGGAAAGTGAGAGAAGATTTATTGAGCTACGCAATCTAGTTATGACGGGAAGACTTGGAAATATGTGCACATATCGTATCGGTCATACGGCTAAAAAAGGCACAGACTTGTTTGAAATGCTTGCAAGAGAAGTTGGCATTTTAGAATTTACCGTAAATTCTACTGCAAAAGAAATTTTTGCTATTGCTGGCGAAAACACCATGAATTGCATTGTAGAAATGGAAAACGGCTGTGTTTGCACCATTGAACTTGGCGCAACGCTAGAAGAAGGACAAAAAGAAGTAGACAAACACGAAATAATCACCGATAACGGCGTGGCTTGCGACAGAGTTGTAGATACTCAAAAACCACAAGAATCAATTTACGTTTACGGCAAAAAAGAAATGACCTTTACTGATACTGACGCAGAACTTTACGGATACTCTGAAATACAAATAAACACTATAAGAAACGCATTTGCCGTTGCTAAAAGTGAAGAAAAGAGAGCTGAAAACGTGGAAAAGAGCGCTCATATTAATAAGGTTGTGGCGGCGGCTAAAATTTCGCTTGCAACATTAGAAAACGTTAAAGTGGAGGGTTAAAAGATGAAAAGACTTAAAATTGCTATGATGAGTATGACTCACGGTCATACTAGAAAATACTACGACGTATTAAAAAACAACCCAAAACTAGAATGGATTGCCGTTTCAACAGCAAATGAAGAAGTAAAAGAAATTTTCTTGCGCAGCGTGCAAGGAATTCCTTGTTACGATAGTGACCAAGCAATGTTAGATGCGCACCCAGAAATCGAAGCGGTTGTGCTTGCTAGTGAAAACAGCGAACACTTAAGACAAGTTAAACTTTGCGCAGAGCGTGGAATAAACGTTCTTTCAATGAAAATACCAACCTTTGATATGGAAGAATATGCTGAAATGGAAAAGGCTGTAAAGGAAAGTGGCATTACTTTCCAAGTAGAACTAGAACTACATTACAACCCCGTTGTTATGAGAATGAAGGAACTTGTCAAGAACAAAGCTGTGGGCGAAATGGAAGCATTTAACGCAACTAATATCACGCTTTCACCTGTTTGGGCGTTCCCTTGGCAAGGAGTTCCAGAAAAAAGTTATGGAAAAAGAGTGCGCATAAAAGAAGGTCATGAAAAATTCCGTGGCGGTGCATTGTGCGACCACCCTCACATTTTTGACTTAATTAGAGAAGTAACGGATAGCGAATTTGACGTTGTATTTGCAAAAGTTGCACCAAATATGCGCCACGAAATTGAAGAAGAAGATATGCTTGCAGTAGTTGGCAGAATGAAAAACGGCGTTATTTTCTCGCTTGACCCAAGCTGGTCTAGGGCAGAAAACAAACTAAAAGTGCCAGGCCCAGGCTGGGAAGTTTTCCCTAAACGTATGGAAGTTAACCTAGTTATTCACGGAAAAGAAGGAAGTATCTTTACCGATTGTTTCGGACCTAACACCTATCATAACGGCGAAGTGAAAAATCAATATGTGGTTCAATACACTTATTTTGATGAGTGGGTTGGCTTGATAGACGAATTCGTTGATAATATAGAAAAGAAACGCTTGCCAAAAATTAATTTAGGTTGGCATAAAAACACTATTAAGGCAATGAATGCTGTTTACGAAAGTATAGCTACAGGGAAAGCTGTTAAACTTTAATTTTATAAGAGCGCGACCAAATGATTGCGCTCTTTTTAATATATTGTTAAATTTTGTTTTGAAATTGCAACGTTATTGTGTTAAAATTATAGTGTAAGTTGTATTAAAAAGGCTATTTATATCAAAACGCAATCTCGTGTAAAGGAGAAGAGTATGAGCGAATATTTGAGTAAAATTATAGATTGTTTAGAGAAAATAGAAACGGAAGAGAAGGAAAAGTTGCAAAAAGTTTATAGACTAGTTGCCGACGTTATAAAAAACGACGGGCTTATTTTCACATTTGGCTGTGGGCATTCTCATCTTCCAGGGCTTGACGCATTTTATAGGGCAGGGGGGCTTGCTAACGTTTCGCCTATTCTTGATACCGACCTAATGCTACATAACGGCGCTGCAAAATCTAGCCGTATGGAAAAAATGAGCGGTATTGCTCCAGAAGTTTTTAGACGTTATACGCCGTCCGAAAAAGATTTGATTTTTATATTTTCTGCATCTGGGAAAAATCAAGTTCCCGTTGAAATGGCAGAAATTGCAAAGAAAAGTGGGGTGAAAAGCGTTGGCGTGTCTGCTTTTTCATATATAGGAAAGGGTGGCAGACTTCACGAAAACGTTGATATTGCAATTGATTGCAAAGTGCCTTATGGTGATGCTTGTATGGACGTTGGCGAAGTTAAAATGGGTGGTCTTTCAACCTATACAGCGTGCTTTGTTCTAAATTCTTGTTTAATAAACGGTGCAAAACTTGCTTTGAGCGAAGGGGTTAAACCACCTATCTATATTAGTGGCAACGTTGAGGGTGGAAGAGAGCATAACGTTGTGCTTGAAAATATGTATTTAAGTAGGGTTAAACATTTATGAGAAAGGTTGCCGTTATAGGAATTGCAGGCGAATCGGTCTTTTTGAACGTTGATGAGTTTGGTAAAATAGGTCAAACTTCGGTTGCTAAAAATATTCATATTGAACTTGGTGGAAAGGGTTTTAATCAAGCCGTTGCAGTTGCAAAGTTTAAGGTTAAATGCGCCTTTTTAGGTGCTGTTAATAAAGGCGACGTGGAAAACTATTCTAAAATAGCAAAAGACTACGGTGTAAATGCAACCTTTGTTGCTAAAGAAGATAAAAGCCCTTATGCAGTAATAATCACCGATAAAAATGGCGAAAACAAAGTTTTCGTATATCAAGGCGCATCACTATCTGTTGATGACGTTGACTTATTTAAGGAAGAAATAGAGAGCGCAGACTTGTTGTTAATCACCAACGAAACACCGATAGAAGTTAACGAAAGGGCGGTTGATATTGCAAAAGCAAAAGGCGTTAAAGTAGTGCTAAATCCAGCGCCATATCGTTTGCATAACAAAAAATATCTAGAAAAAATAGATTTGTTCACACCAAACGAACACGAAACGAAAGGGCTAGAAGGGTTTTCAAACGTCATAACAACGCTTGGTGAAAAAGGGTGTTTAATTAATAGCACGGGCGAAATTGTTCCAGCCGAAAAGGTGGAAAAAGTTGTTGACACAACGGGGGCGGGAGATACCTTTAACGGCATTCTATCGGCTTGTATGGCTAGTGGAATGGACTTGAAAAGTGCAGTTAAAACGGCAAACGTTGCATCTTCACTCAAGGTGACGAAAATGCACGTTTTAGATGCAATACCAACAAAAAAAGAGATAGAAAACTATATTAAAAACTAATAATATAAAAGCGCAATCAAAAGCGCGTGTCCCATAGGGAATTTAAGGAGAACTAATGAATTATCAACTTCATGACAGTCAAATAAATAATTTATCAGTTTCTAGCAATATTATAGTTTTATGTTTTTCTCAAGGATTTTGGGAAACGGACGCAAACGGAAAAGAAGTATCACAAAAGCAAAATTGCAAACTTGTTTTTAGTATTGACAACGAGTTTAATGTACCCCTTGAAGAATTTATTACTATAAGAATTTGTAAAAGAAAAAGTATATTTAAGCCGATTAGTTTGCGCAAATTTATTGATTTGTTAAAAAAATCCGCATTTGACGTGGATCTGGAATATGATTGTTGTTTTGCTAATAGAAAAATGCTACAACTTTATTCTAGTTCTTTGAAGATTGCCGTTGAATTATTTATAGGAGAGATAAAAGACGTAGAATATGTCCACGATTAAGAGAAAAGTGTAGCACACTATACTTAACCCTGTTAAGTCGTGGGTTTAGCAAACCAAAAAGAAAGACTAACGAAAAAATGTCGTTAGTCTTTTATAATGTCTTAAAAAAATCCCTATGGAAAGCGCAATCAAAAAGATTGCGCTTTAATTTTATCCTTTTCTATAAACTTTTGGGGAAACACCCGTCTGTTTTTTGAAAAACCTTGTAAAGTAGTGTATGCTCTCAAAATTGAGTTCTTCTGCGATTTCAGTAAACGTTTTGTCCGTGTTTAAGATTTTGTGTTTTGCTTCTAGAAGTTTTTTATCCGCCACGTATTCGCTTATAGTTTTTCCCGTTCCCACCTTAAACTCTTTACATAGGGTAGATCGGTTAGTTCTAAATATAAAAGCAAGTTCGTCTAGCGTTATTTTTTCCTTAAAGTTATCGTCAATGTATTTAACTATATCGTTGACAGAAAACTTGCCGTAAGAAAAATTTTCTTCCGTTTCTCTATGTCCGCTAAACTTTCTTGAAATATCAATCAAGAAATATTCAAGCAAATTTTTAAGCAACTGCTCTGCGCCAAAGGGTGGATTTTTCTTTTTTTTCATATCGTAAACAGGCACGTCGTATGGTGGCATAAACACGTTTCTGCCCTCACGAACTATTTCTGCAAGCGTTTTAATTTGAGAGTCTGAAAGAGAAATAGGTGAATAAGAAAAGTTTTTTATCCCAGCACCAGACGACATAAAACCTATAATGATAACGGTTGGCATAGTGTTTCCAACACAATGGAGAGAGTGGCTTTCTCCAGCCCTGTGAATAATAAGTTGGTTTTTTTCAACCAAGCCGTTATAATCGTCGCTTTTAACTTCAACTTTTCCACCGGAAACAAATAAAAGTTCATAAAAAGGGTGAAAGTCACTTTCTGTGTGATAATCTTTTGGAAACTCAAAAAAGTGCACGTTTGCAACGCCCGTAACGGATATAGCATTTTCTAATTGTTTAAGAACGAATTTCATATAGAAATTATAACACGGCTTTTAGTGGTTGTCAATAAATAAATTTACGATTGTGCAAAAATAATTCACGATTTTGTAAAGACAAAAATTTTTTAACATTATATAATAAGAAAAAACTCTAAAAAAAGGAGAAAATTATTATGCAAAGAATATGTATCCCTGATTACGAATATCAAGAGAGAATTGCTAAAGCTGCAAAGCTCGTAGCAGCAAAAGGTCTTGACGCAATGCTTGTTGTTTCAACCGAAAGCGACTATGCAAACGCAAGATATTTCTCTGGCTTTTGGCCATTGTTTGAAAGAGCAGGCGTTTTAATCAGCGCAACTGGTAAAGCAGCTCTTTTAGTTGGTCCAGAATCTGCAATTTTCGCAAAAGACTTCGGTAAGATTGACAAAGTTATGGTATTAAAGGAATTCAGAGAATCTGCTGACCCTGCATATCCAGAACTTGTTCCAGATACTTTCAAAGATGCGTTTAATTACGTTGGCGTAACCGGTGAAAACATTAAAATCGGTTTAGGTAGCTACGTTGAATGCACTCTTCCTATCATGGAAGGTTTGAAAGACACTTTCCCAAAAGCAGAAATTTCTATCTGTAGCGACATCATGGTTGCTCTCCGTTCAATCAAGAGCGAAAACGAACTTGCTTGTATCAGAGAAGGTTTCAGAATCGTTGAACTTGCAACCGACGAAGTTGTTAAGGCATTAAAGCCAGGCGTAACCGAACTTCAAATGGTTGGTATTGCTCAAAGAGTTATTTATGAAAACGGCGCAGAATACGAAGGACTTCCTATGTACGTGTTCAGCGAATCATCAACTCGTCACGCAATCAGCCGTTCAACCTATAAGCAAATCGGTGCAAACGATATCGTTCAATTAAACCTTTCTGCTAAAATCGACGGTTATTCTCCAGCAATCGGTCTTCCTGTATTTATGGGTAAGGCAGAAGGCGAAAAGAAAGAACTTGTAGAATTCTGCTTAAAGATGCACAACTGGACGACGGAAAATCTTAAAGCAGGTATGAAAGCAGACGTCGTTCCCAAGAAATTCTTGCAAATGTTCAAGGATGCAGGCTATGAAAAGAACTACGTATATGGTCCTTGCCACGGTACGGGTATGATTGAGGTAGAAGCACCTTGGATGGAAACCTCTTCCGATTACATCTTACAGAAGAATATGACGTTCCAAGTGGATACGTTCATCTCTGGTTCGACGTTTGGTTGCCGTTGGGAAAAGGGTATCGCAATCAAAGAAAACGGGGTAGAATCGTACACCGATTATCTTGAAAAGCACGGCTTGATTGAATTGAATTTCTAAGGTGCAATTAAATAGAATATACGGAAAGCCAAGGGCAATCCTTGGCTTTCTTAAAAAGGAGAAAATTATGGTAGTAGGCAAAAAAGATTGGATTATTCCCGATTGCGAACTTCCTCCCGAAGGGGAGGGCGTCCTCAAAGGGCACGAAAGTGTAATTGTTGTCAACGATACCAACGAAAAAGCGGTGATCAAGGTAAAGCTTTATTTTGCGGACAAAGACGCTTATGAGGGTATCACTTGGGAAGTGGAACCCCAACGCGTGCGTTGTTTTCGTATGAATAATTTAACCGATATGTGTGGCTTTGTTGTGCCTTTGGAAACGCAATACGCAATGAAGCTTGAAAGCACGCAACCCATCGTCGTGCAGTATGGAAGACTTGACAACCGTCAGGTGAACTTGGCGTATTAT
>JAZRMS010000158.1:0-2530 GCA_045647825.1 Christensenellaceae bacterium | reverse complement strand
GTATTTTTCAAACTCTTTCGACAATATTCGGCGGAAACGCTCACCCTCTTGTTTTACAACAGCCCCACTGACAGCATGCCATGCGGTTATATCGATTTTCCCCATACGATTAAAATAAATATCCGCGAAAATCTGCCAATTTTCTACAGGTTCAAACAATTTTGTATCACCTTTTACAAAAAGATTAGCTAATTCTGAGAGAATACAGCCTTTGCATGACAATCTACAGCCACTTTCTGCGATTTTTCTATTTTTATGGAGCGGTAAAGCGTCCAATTTTTTAGGTTCTACCTTATAAAGTTTCAAAAGCTGCCCGCGCGAGTGACCAAAAACAGGATTTGCACAATTAAGGGGCGACTTAGTACATAGCGTTTTCAAGTAAGCAATCGCCTGTCGCTTTTCGTCTTCCGTGAGTGGGGCGAGATTTTCTTTAGGGAGATTTTTCACTTTTTCCGTAAGAGAAACGTACGCGGGGGCGTAAGCTGCACACGCAAGATTTTTTTGAGAGAACGCAAACTTTGAAATACGAAAAGCCCTAACCTCTGCAATCATCGGGAGAATAAGCGTTAAAATCTCTTTTTTGTCTGACTGTGTAAGGCGACTTTTTCCCAAAAGCTGACGAATGTCGTTATCTTCTGCTTTGGAAATATATTTTGAAAGATAGTTTGAAGTGTCCTTTCGGCGGTTTTTGTCTATTTGAGAATAGCCACAAGTCCAATATTTATCAAAGAAATCTCGCAAGCGTCCGTTAGTCATAAAATAGCAACGCTTTTTCTTTGAGTATGTATATTTACTATCTGAAAAATCAAAATCAGTATAAAAAAGCAAGTGAGCGTGAGGAAAACCCGATTTATGAGATTCTAAAACCACAACATATTTTCCGCCGAAAGTTTTCGTGAGCTGTTTTTGGAAAACTCCAAGCCGTGAGGAAAAATCTTTCCAGGCTTTTATAAAGTCGCTGTTATATTCTTTTTGTGACATTGTGAGAGTGGCAAAATAGCATTGTTTATAAACTTCATCAAATTGTTTACACGCGTCATGTATACGCCAATACATTTTAAGATTGTACGCGGGCGTGCCTTTTGCATTAACTTGAAAAAACCTATATCTATCGCCAAACCAAGAAGCAAGATAGCCCCAACGGTCAGAGACTTTTTTAAGCAAGGGTTTTATAAGAGGGTCAATAGCGTTTCCACTTTCTGAACATTCAAAGACTTCGGGAAAAAGCAAACGCTTATCGTTACGATGTCGCACGACTTCCCGCTTCGGTTCGGGATTTACAGCACATTGCGTAGGAATATCAAAAGTACAACGATTTTGTATTTTTTCGCCAAAGGCGATTTTGTGGAAGTGGACACCTTCCGCCGTAACGGCTTCTTTGAAGTTTGCACCACCGAAAGACGCAAAAGTTAGTTCCGATAATAAAATGCGTTGATATTCTGTTATTTTTTCTTTGGGGAGAGAATTAAAGTTGACATTTTTTAGAAGTGATAGTATATTCATATTATTGATTGTTTGTTTTTCGGGAAGGGATTTTTGCCTTGTGTGTTTACCGACACGCAAGGCATTTTTTTTTCTAACATTCCTTGTTCCTATGCTTTTGAATATATACGATTAGCAACTTTGCCAAAAGTAAACCAACAGATAATAGATTTTTGCGAGTAAACAAGAATTGCGGATTTTTTCCAACAACATTCTTTTTTTTACTTCGTAAACATCTTTTTCTAACTCTATAAAATCGCCGATTAACCCCAATTTTACTTCCCTCCTTTTTGAAGTTTTTTCGTATGAAATAAGTATAATTTAAGAATTAAATAAAAACAACTGTATAAAAAAGTAGACGCTCAAAAGAGCGTCTTTGTTTTTTTGTTTTAACAAAAGCTGTTTTACTCGCCTTGATAATCAAGACCGTCAAAACTTTCGCTTGCAATGAAATCTACAGCTGGGTCGGTTTCGTCATAAGAAACACATCTTATAAAACCGATGTTCTCACCTTCTGGGTCAAGCGAACCTTCCCAAAGTGGGCGGTCGAACCTAACCCATGCTCCACCGTCTTCGGAAGTAATAGTGCCCGAGCCGATAGCCCACTGTTCGGGACTGTTGTTTTCCTCAAGTTCTGTAAAAACTACAACAATTTTTCGTCCATTGAGTTCTTCCGCTTCGTCAATCGGGAGAAGTATTTCCATTGATGAACGATACTCCCAAAAAGCGCCGAGGCGTTCGATAAGGATAGGCGGGGTAAAAGATTCGGGATAAAGTGGCAACCTTTCTAAATCTCTTGCAAAGGAAGTTTGAAGCGAACGAGCGAGCGACATTCTTTTATTCCAAAGTGTCATTGTTGAAGTGTCAAAAACTTTTGTTTTTGGATTCATTGCCTGTGCAACCTGTGCGTAAAAGATAGCCTCTTTAAAAGTGCCTCTGTTTGCCTGTTGCTTTTCTGTGCGTGGGTTTGCGGGTATGACATAAGTACGAAGTGTTCTTTTGTTTTTCCACCTCTGACCTACTGTAGCCCCCAATTTTCCGTAGTAAC
>JAZRMS010000157.1:0-4808 GCA_045647825.1 Christensenellaceae bacterium | reverse complement strand
GCAATCGCAGTTAACGTCGCATTTGTCACAGCAAGGGTTGTCGTGGCGTGGATAGAACCATTCGTTATCAGGTCCACAAGGGGTGCCAACAGTTCCTTCTAATTCCCACCAGTTGTTAGATTTATCAAGATAGAAAATGTTTTCCGGCTTAATACCTAGTTCTTTTAGGTATCCTGCCGTTTCTTCATCACGAGGAACAGCGTCGTTTCCTTCAAAAACGGTAGAACAAATTTTGTTCTTGTCAAAACCAAAAACTTCGGTTAAAAGTTCAAACGACCATTTGGTCTTTTCTTTCTTAAAGTAATCGCCCAAGCTCCAGTTACCCATCATTTCAAAAAAGGTAAAGTGAGTAGCATCGCCAACAGAATCGATATCGACCGTTCTAACGCAACCTTGAACGTTGCAAAGCTTTGTGCCCTTGGGGTGCTTTTTGCCAAGAAGATATGGCATTAATGGTTGCATTCCTGCAACGTTGAACATAACACCCGTCGTTCCATCGCCAATCAAAGAAACAGCACCGATATTAACGTGGCCTCTTTCTTCATAAAACTTTATCCATTTATCTCTCAATTCTTTAGAAGTAATCATAATTCACCTTTAAATCTTAGTAAGCGTATATTCGCCTTTACCGTCTTTTACTTGATAGCCTAGTGCAGTCAACTTGTCGCGAAGTTCATCTGATTTAGCCCAATCTTTGTTGTTTCTTGCGTTTAATCTTTCTTCTGCAATAGCAATAACTTCTGCAGGAATATCTTGTTTAGTTTTCGCTTCAAACTTATCTACAACCGTTTTAGCATCTTCATCAAAAAGTCCGATTAGTTTATAAGTTTTTCTAATTTGGTTAACGTCGTCCGCCGCCGTCTTATCCCCGCTAGCAAGCTTTGCCTTTACACTCTTAAACAAACCGTAGAGATTGCTTATTGCAAGGGCGGTGTTAAAGTCGTCGTCCATAGCCTTGTTAAACTGCTCGTCAATCTCTTTGTTTTCGCCATCGCTAGCACCAAACGCGTTTTCAACTGCAAGAATAATCTTGTAAAAATCGTAAAGGTGTTTTTCTGCATCTGGGAAAAGATTGTCTGTAACGTTGATATCTCCACGATAGTTAGTTTGCAATAGCGCAAACTTAATGGTTTCTGCAGAGTACGCGTCAAGCAAATCTTTCAAGAATAAGCTGTTTCCAAGGGATTTGCTCATCTTTTGTCCGTTAACCTTTATAAGTCCGTTATGAATCCAATAAGATGCAAATTGCTTGCCCGTTAAAGCCTCTGTTTGCGCAATTTCGTTTTCGTGGTGTGGGAAAATTAAATCTCTTCCGCCTCCGTGAATATCAATTCTATCGCCAAACGCTTTTCTGTTCATAGTAGAGCATTCAATATGCCAACCAGGTCTTCCCTCGCCCCAAGGTGACGGCCAACTAGGTTCGCCCGCCTTTGCAGACTTCCAAAGCGCAAAGTCTAGTGGGTTTTTCTTCATTTCGTCGTTATCCACGCGAACGCCGTTCATTGCGTCTTCTAGGTTTCTGTGAGAGAGTTTGCCGTATGAAGGGAAACTTTCAACCGAGAAATAAACGTCGCCCTTTTCAGTTGCGTATGCATGACCTTTGTTGATAAGCGTGGTAGTAAACTCAATGATATCTTCTATGCTCTTTGTCGCTTTAAGCCAAAGAGAAGGATCGTCTACTTTAAGTCTTGCCATTTGCTCGTCGATATTTTTAATCATTTGTTCTGCGTAAACGTCCGCAGGAATACCCGTTTCGTTTGACTTTGCAATAATCTTATCGTCAACGTCCGTATAGTTTCTAGCATAAGTTACGTCAAACCCGATTTTTTCTAAATATTTTCTTATAATATCGTAAATGAGCGCTTGATATGCGTGACCGATATGTGCCTCGCCAGAAACGGTTATACCGCAAGCGTACATTTTAACCTTTCCCTCTTCTAACGGAATAAAATCTTGTTTTTTGCCCGTAAGCGTGTTATAAATTTTCATAATATATCCCTATTCTTTGTCTTTTTTCATTTCTTCTATCATTTTTTCTAAAGTGAATACCTTTTCGCGAAGATGACAAATTTCTTCGTGGATAGGGTCTCTCTTTTCTTGTTCTAGATCGGTTAACTTTTCCCCGTTGATTCTAACGACCGTTCCTGGAACGCCAACGACCGTCGCGTATGGCGGAACTTCTTTTAAAACTACTGCACCAGCACCGATTTTTGCATATTCGCCAACCGTAAACCCACCAAGCACTTTAGCACCAGCGCTTATAACAGCGCCCCTTTTTATGGTTGGGTGGCGCTTGCCGGTCTGTTTACCCGTACCACCTAGCGTAACGCCTTGGTAAATAACAACCCCTTCTTCTATCTCTGCCGTTTCGCCTATTACCACGCCCGTGCCGTGGTCGATAAACACACCGCCTGCAATCTTTGCTGCGGGGTGAATTTCTATCCCCGTTAAAAATCTTGCAAACTGGCTTGCCCAACGCGCAAAAAGTTTGAGTTTTATTCTATATAAAAAGTTTGCCCATCTGTGCCAAGAAAGGGCTTTTACCCCAGAGTAAGTTAGCCAAATTTCAAACTTACTGCGTGCAGCAGGGTCATTTTGTTTTGCCGCGCGAATATCTGCGCGAAGTCTTTTGAACATAATAATACCTTTTTCGATTTTTGTTAGCACCTTATCGATCGCGTTTGCGTTGACCAAGGTGATTGAGCAATAAGTGGTTGATTTAAAAGGGCTAATTAAAAGCAAGCAAGAGTAGGCAAACGCCCGAAGTTAATAGTTTACATATTAACAAGGGCTTTAACGACCTATTGCGCCGTTTTTTGTTAGCACTTTATCGACCACGTTTGCGAAAGAACCTAATTAATAAACTTTTATACCTTGCTGTTCTATGGTTGACTTTATTTCCTTTGAGAAATTAGAGTCTACTACCATGCAGTTAATATCAGAAAGATTAGCAAAAGTATAAGGTGTTTTTTTGTTAACCTTTGAACTATCAAGTAGCATAATAACGTTGTCTGCTTTCTTTATAACGCTACGCTTTACTTCTGCCTCTGCTTGGTTTCCACAAGTAAATCCACCAACGTCTTTAATAAACCCCGTTGCAGTCATAACTGCAGTTTGGATATTTATGCTGTTTATGTAGTCGGTGCAAGTTTGACCAACAGTTATAAAGTTGTTTTTTCTCAAATCCCCACCAAGAAGAGCAACCGTTGGTTTTTCCTTTCTAAGTACCGTTTCTGCAATAACTAAAGCGTTGGTCAAAACGTAAAAACTATCGTCTGGAAGAGCGCGTGCAAAATAAGTGGTGGTAGAGCCACCGTCAATGAAAATACAACTTTTGCGCTCAACTAAATTAACCGCCTTTTCTGCAATCTCTAGTTTTTCAGCCGTGTTGTAGTTAATACGCTCTGAAAAATCAGCCTCTTTAGCACGCAAAACGCTGTTGACTGAAAGAGCGCCACCTGGAATACGGAGCACGGCGTTTTGTTCTTCTAACCTAACAAGGTCACGGCGAAGTGTCATTGAAGAAACGCCTGGGAAAGCGCACTCTAATTCGTGCAAGGTTACCTTGCCGTTTTTATCTATAAATTCTTTTAGATTAAAAAGTCTATCTTTCATCTTAATTCCTCTTCTTTATATATTACAACAAAAACCACCCTTATTGCAACCAAACGGGATAGAATTTAACATAAAATATGTTAATTTTTTTCAAGCCATTAATAATTTATAGCAAAATTTAGTTTTTGATGGTTAAAATCATTGATTTTAAGCACGATTACGGTTATAATGGTTATATTATCGATTTACGGAGTAATCTAAAATGTTAGATTTAAAAAGAATTCAAGAAAACAAAGAAAAAGTAGCAGAACTCCTTTCAAGAAAAGGTTTCACGGCAGACTTTGACACCGTTTTGGCTCTCGACAAAGAAAGAAGAGCAATTATCGGCGAAGTTGAACAATATAAAGCAGAACGCAACAAAGTTTCTGCTCAAATCCCAGCGCTTAAAAAAGCAGGTCAACCCGTTGACCATATCTTTGCTGAAATGAGAACGCTTGGCGATAAAATTACTGAATGCGACGCAAAGGCAAAAGAATTAGAAGACCAAGTTTTTGACCTTCTCTCTCGCATGCCAAATATTCCAGACGAAGACTTGCTTGCTGGCGAAAAGGAAAACAACCAAGTTATAAAAGTTGTTGGCGAAAAGCCAGAATTTTCTTTCCCAATGCAAAACCACGTTGACCTTTGCACAAAGCTTGGCATTATCGACTACGCTAGGGGAACAAAACTCTCTGGCGGTGGATATTGGCTATATCGTGGGGACGGCGCTAGACTTGAATGGGCGCTCCTTAACTTCTTTATCCAAGAACACTTAAAAGATGGATACGAAATGATTCTTCCCCCACACCAACTTGGATATAACTGTGGTTTCGGCGCAGGACAATTCCCAAAGTTTGCAGATGAAGTTTATTGGCTTGACTGCGACGAAGATAGAAAGAAAAACCGCTTTATGCTCCCAACGGCAGAAACTGCACTAGTTAATATGTACGCTGGCGAAATTATCGAAGAAAGCAAACTCCCTATGAAGTTTTTTGCTTATACACCTTGCTATCGTAAAGAGGCAGGCTCTTATAGAGCAGAAGAACGCGGTATGATTAGAGGTCACCAGTTCAACAAGGTTGAAATGGTGCAATACGCTCACCCAGAACGCTCTATGGATGCATTTAACGAACTAGTTGACAAGGCTGCAAGCCTTATCGAAAAGTTGGGACTTCACTTCCGTGTGAGCAAACTTGCCGCTGGCGATTGCTCTG
>JAZRMS010000156.1:0-6289 GCA_045647825.1 Christensenellaceae bacterium | reverse complement strand
CCCGCAAAATAGTCCACTGGACTATTTTTTCGCCTAACGGCGAACACGCAACCTTTGGTTGCTCGCTCCTAATTCAAATCCCTCTTTTCTTACTCATCAAAGCAAGAAAAAAGGACACCTTTTGGTGTCCATTTTTCTTGGCGGAGAAAGAGGGATTTGAACCCTCGCTACGCTTATCACGTACTACTCCCTTAGCAGGGGAGCCCCTTCGGCCTCTTGGGTATTTCTCCAAATTGCAAAATTTTGTTTCTTTACTATTAAGTTTTGTTGCGTTTGGCTTCCCTGCTAAGAGCAGGGGGACGACGCGTTAAGCAAATAGTCCAGTGGACTATTTGTAGCCAAAGTCCGCGAGTGCCCTTATGGCACGAGAGCGGAGTCGCCTTCGGCCTCTTGGGTATTTCTCCAAATTGCAAAGTTTTGTTTCTTTACTATTAAGTTTTGTTGCTTTTTATTAAATTTTGCTTTATGTAAAAGGTTAGCTTTTTCACAAGCGTCTACGATATGTTACCACAAAAATCTGTATTTGTCAAAGTATTTTTTTATTATTTAAAAATTTTTTGTTAATATTCAAGAATTATCATTATAAATAAGCTTTTTTAATATTTCAAAAAGTGGTGGAAGGGGGGATTGCTCTTCTTTTACTGCTTTTCCTATAATGATAACGCCTTTAGTAGGATTATATTTATCAGAACGGATTTTTGTGCTTTTTATAATTTTTCCGTTTTTCTTTTCTAATAAATATCCTTCGCTTTTTAGTCCAGCCATACCGTGTTTTAAGACAAGTGTTTCCCCTTCGAATAGGTTAGGATAGTCGCCGTTTTCATCAACTATTTGCTCATATTCGGTTGCGGGTAGTTCCTTAATAGTAACACTTTTTAGTTCAATTTGCTTGTCTAACGGCTCTCCGTAAATTTCAAAAGTTATTTTATCCTCGTTTGTAGAAGAGAAAATAAGAATAGGGTTTTTGGTGTCGTTTCTAAATTTTAGGTCAGCCGTTCCAGAGTTGACCATGGCGTCAAAAGAGGGGGGAACGTAGCCCACTTTTAGGCTATGAGGATGACACTCCGTAATGGTCATACCCCCAAGTAGCGCTGTGTTATAAAGGGTTGTGGACACTTGGCACACGCCACCACCAACCCCTTCTGTAAACTCTCCGTTAACGATAATTTTTGCTTTTTTATAGCCACGATTTTCCGTTCTTTTTCCAACCACTCTATTAAAAGAAAACTCCCCGCCAACGTCTAATAAATACTTGTTTATAGATTTAGTTGCAAGGCGAATATTGTTTTTTCGCTCTTCGCTAGAAGAAGAAAAAGAAGTGGAAAAACTTGCTCTTAAAACGATGTTTTTTGGCTCTAAATCAAAAAACGGCATAGCAAAAGCCGTATTTTTTGCCACAAAAAAGCAAGAAAAGGCAACGAATATAATAAACAACATAAAAATTAAAACTAAATTTTTTTTGCTTAAACCTGCTATTTTCATACTCTATAAAAGTTTGTGCGAAATTTCAATAATAATGTAAAATTCAATACAAACGAAAAATATGTTGTAATTATCAAAATTATTTGATATAATATTAAAAATAAAATTAGTTTTATTTAAGGTGAACATGAAAATAGTTATTGTTGGTGCTGGCAAAGTTGGCGAAGCGCTAGTAAAAAATTTTTTAAGCGAAGGGCACGATATCGTCGTTTTGGACGTTAAGGGTAACGCTGTATCTTCGATAGTAAATCGTTACGACGTTAAAGGGGTTATCGGAAGTGGCACGGAAAGAGCGTCTCTAAATGATGCAGAAGTGGAAAGTGCAGACTTTTTCATTGCTTGTACTTCGCGTGATGAAACTAATATTTTGTCTTGTGCGTTCGCAAGAAAACTTGGCGCAAAGAGAACTATTGCGCGCGTTCGTGATCCAGAATATTTTAGAGAAAAAGATAGCCTTAAAGATATTTTGGGGCTAGATTTTGCTTTTAATCCAGAACTTGAAACGGCAAGAGAAATTTGCCAAAGATTGAAATTTCCATCTGCAAAGAACGTTGAAAGTTTTGTTAGCAACAAAGTTGCCATGGTAGAGTTTGAAATAGGCGAAGAAAGTCCACTTGTAAACAAATCGCTAAGAGAAATATCAAGAGAATATGGCGGAAAGGTATTAATAAGCGTTGTTCAAAGGGGAAAAGAGTGCCATATCCCACAAGGTGATTTCGTTATTGAAAAGGGGGATAGAATACACATAATTTCTTCGGATAGTGATATCAACGCTTTTTGTAGAAAGGTTAAAATATATAAGCGCCGTTCTAAAAACGTTGTGATATCTGGTGGTGGAAAGGTTGGATATTATCTTGCAGAAGAACTTGCAAAACTAGCGATTAACGTTAAGATAATAGAAAAAGATAGTCAAAGAGCAAAAGAGCTTGCAAATAGCCTTCCTAAAGCTACCGTTATTTTGGGTGACGGAACCGACCAAACCTTGCTTGACGAAGAAAATTTGAAGGGTAGCGACGCGTTTGTGGCGCTAACCGGTATGGATGAAGAAAACGTTATAACTTCTCTTTACGCCGTGCAACGTGGGGTAAACAGGGTGGTTACCAAAGTGGATAACCAAAACATAATTAGCATGGCTGAAAAACTTGGGTTAGACGCCGTAGTGTCGCCTAAAGACATAATTGCAAACCAAATAGTAAGTTTCGTTCGCGCACACCAAGCGGAAACTTCTAGCGGTATAAACACTTTCTATAAACTTTACGACAAGGTTGAGGCACTTGAATTTTTGGTTACGGAAAACTTTAATAAACAAGGTGTGCCGTTAAAACTTTTGAACGTTAAAAAGAACGTTCTTATCGCTGGGATAGTAAGGAACGAAGAGTTTATTCTTCCTAGTGGTGATAGCTGTTTTATTAGCGGGGATAGAGTTATTGTAGTTGCTGCATCAAAACAAATTTCTGATTTGTCACAAATATTAAGGTAATATGAATTATAAGATGGTTTTTAGCATATTGGGAAAGGTTTTCTTGCTAGAAGCATTGTTGCTTATTTTCCCGATGGCAGTAGGTTTTATTTATAATGAGAATACGTTTAACGCTTATCTGTATCCTATTTTAGGGCTTTTAATCGTTGGCGCGCCATTGTCTTTTCTTAATTCTAAAGACAAGAATATGTATGCGAAAGAGGGGTTTGTGGTTGTTTCTCTTGCATGGATTTTAATGTCCGTTATAGGGGCAATTCCTTTCGTTTTGACGGGAACGCTTAACTTTGTGGATGCCTTATTTGAAACGGTATCGGGCTTTACCACTACGGGAAGTACGGTTATTAACAATCTAGACGTGGTTAATAAAAGTATTCTTTTTTGGCGCTCTTTAACTCATTGGATAGGTGGTATGGGCGTTCTTGTATTCGTGCTTGCGTTTACTTCTGGATATAACTCTGGTGGCATGCACGTTTTGCGCGCAGAGTCCCCAGGCCCAACCGTTGGTAAGTTGGTTAGTAAACTTTCCTTTACGGCAAGAATTTTATACGGAATATACTTTGTAATGACGGTGACTTTAACCGTGCTATTGCTTTGTGGTGGAATGTCTGTGTTTGAAAGTATAGTGCACGCTTTTGCTACTGCGGGGACTGGTGGCTTTGGCGTTCGTGGTGATAGTTTTGCAAGCTACGGCAGTTATACACAAGTAGTGGTCGCTGTGTTTATGTTATTGTTCTCAATCAACTTTAACCTTTTCTATCTTGTCTTGATAGGAAACGTTAAAAAGGCGCTAAAGAGCGAAGAGTTTAAGATTTTTATGACAATAATTTTCGTTGCAACGTTGTCTATCGCCTTAAACATTATGTCGCAAGTTGGCAACTTTGCAGAGGCGCTTAAACACTCGTTCTTCCAAGTAACGAGTATAAGTTCGACAACGGGGTTCGTGTCTGCCGATTTCCAACAATGGCCGGAATTTTCAAAGAGCATAATTTTGGTGCTTATGTTAGTAGGTGCATGTGCAGGTTCTACGGGCGGTGGCATGAAAGTTTCTAGAATAGTCATATTGTTCAAGTCGTTCTTGGCTGATTTGAAAAAGATGTTGCACCCAAAGGCGGTGGTTTCAGTAAAGTTTGAAAACGAACCACTAGAAAAGGAAACGGAAAGGAACGTGCATTCTTATTTCGTTGTCTATATATTAATCGTAATCGTTTCAACTTTGATCTTAAGTCTTGACGTGAACGACTTTTTGACTAATTTCTCTGCAAGCATTTCTTGTATGAGTAACGTTGGACCTGGCTTTAACTTGGTTGGACCTATGTCTAACTTTGCGTTGTATTCGCCTTTGTCTAAAATACTGCTTTCACTAGTAATGATAGTAGGAAGATTAGAAATTTTCCCTATAATCTTGTTGTTTGCACCAAGAACGTGGAAAAAATCTTAACACAAAACGCTCAATAAATAATTTTATTATTTAAATACAATTTAATAAACCAAATCGTTTGACAATTTTTGTGGCCAAATGTTATACTAGTAACATAATTTGTAAAAGGTTTTTTACAACTGACGGACAGCGGAATTAACCGCAGGGAGTAAAAAACAACATTTAGTCGACCGTCTGGGCAGTTTTAAAAGAACAAAGTATTCTTTTAGACTGCCTTTTTTAATTATTTTAATCGTATTTATGCGATTTTGTAATTAGCGATTAAGATTATAATCATTGACAAGGAGAAACAAAAATGAAGAAAGTAGCAGTCGTTATGGGTAGTGACAGCGACCTTAAGGTTGTTGAAAAGGCAATCGACACCTTAAAAAATTATGGGGTAGAAACTGAAGTGCATATTTACTCTGCACATAGAACGCCCGTAGAAGCAAAAGAATTTACTTTAAACGCTAGATATAACGGAATAGGCGTTATCATTGCAGCTGCTGGAAAGGCAGCACATTTAGCGGGTGCAATCGCTGCAAACACAACGTTGCCCGTAATCGGTATTCCTATTAAAGCCTCTGTGCTTGACGGAATGGATGCGCTTTTATCAACCGTTCAAATGCCTGCTGGTATTCCTGTTGCAACCGTTGCTATCGACGGTGCGGAAAACGCTGCGCTTTTGGCAATTCAAATTCTTGCGGTTGAAGACAAGGCTCTTGCAGAAAAATTGCAACAAGCAAGAGAAGATAAAAAAGCAAAGATTTTGGCAACCGACAAAGAAATTAATCAAAGATATAAATAGTTGACATACGGACGTTTTATACGGAGGACTTATATGAATAAAATACACGAAGAGTGCGGAGTTTTTGGCGTTTATTCGACCGAAGAGCAAAACCTTGCAAGTATGACCTATTACGCGCTATATGCTTTGCAACACAGAGGGCAAGATGCGTGTGGAATAGTTGTTAACGACGGGGGCGTGTTTACGGCAAAGAAAGGGCTTGGTCTTGTTGGCGACGTTTTTAATAAAGACGTTTTGAAAAGCTTGGGCAACGGAAAAATTGCAGTCGGTCACGTTTTTGCGGGAACTAAAGGCTCGGTTACACAATCAAACGTTCAACCACTAGTAGTAAACCACGTTAAAGGAAGTATGGCACTTGCTTTTAACGGAAACTTGGTAAACAAGAACGAATTGCGCACCGAATTAGAATTGCAAGGCTCTATTTTCCATTCGACAGGTGATGCAGAAGTTATTGCCTATGAGTTTATAAAATCAAGGCTAAAGACTTCTTCGATAGAACAAGCGGTGGTTGACGCTATGAATAAACTTAAAGGTGCTTATTGCATAGTTCTTATGTCACCTACAAAGCTTATTGCCGCAAGAGATCCTCACGGATTTAGGCCACTATGCTATGGTCAAATGGCAGACGGGTCTTACGTTGTTGCATCTGAAAGTTGCGCGCTTGACGCCGTTGGTGCAAAATTAGTTAGAGACGTTTTGCCTGGTGAAGTGGTTGTTATCGATTCAATGGGTATTCGCTCGATAGATACGCATTGTGGCAAAGAGAAAATGACTTCTTGTATTTTTGAGTTTGTGTATAACGCGCGTCCTGACTCTGTGGTAGACGGATATTCCGTTCACGAGGCGAGAGTGGAAATGGGAAGAGCGCTTGCTAAACGCTATCCAGTTGATGCAGACGTTGTTATAAGCGTTCCAGACTCTGGTAACGACGCGGCGCTTGGCTATGCAAGAGAATCTGGTATTCCTTTCGAACTAGGGTTTTTGAAAAATAAATACGTTGGAAGAACGTTTATATTCCCAGACCAAAAGGATAGAGAAGATCAAGTTAGGAAAAAACTTAATCCAATATCTTCTGCAGTAAAAGGAAAGAGAGTCGTTATGG
>JAZRMS010000155.1:0-21837 GCA_045647825.1 Christensenellaceae bacterium | reverse complement strand
AATATGCTGTGCGTTGCTAAATTCGTAACCACCGTTAGTTCCGTATAACGCCGATATATACGAACTAGGTTTTCTCCAACCTATTCTTCTTGCTTCGGTAACTCTTGCAACACCGCCGTTTGCTAGTTCCATAAATACGTATTGATTAGAATATTCGTTATCCCAAAGGTTGTTCCCCTTTCCAAATCTTCCGTCGTTTTCGGTATCTTTATAGCCCACGCAAGTAACCTTTTTAACAAACGAGCCAACGGCTGATAGTATCATTGAAGTTGAGTGCGTTGGATAAAGAAGAGGTGGCATTCCTGCTTCACCCTTAACCTTGCCATATCCTATAGAGTCTATATCGTGATAATATTGCGACGCGCCGTAAACGAATTTTCCAAACTTCCCTTGTTCATAAGCTTCTCTACAAAACATTGCGCAAGGATAATAATAGCAAGTTTCTGCCATCATATAGATTAAGCCTGTTTGTTTTACTAATTCTACAATCTCTTCGCACTCTTTAACGGTTGACGCCATAGGTACGGCAGAAAATACGTGTTTACCAGCCATAAGTGCGCGTTTAACAATACTTCCGTGCAAATGTCTTTCGGTAAAGTTTAGCACGCAATCAACGTCCTTTCTTTCTAACACTTCTTCATAAGTTTTTATTATCTCTAAACCAAATCTTTCTTCAAAGTCTTTGGCCTTGCTTTCAATAAGATCGCAAGCATACATCTTTTTTACGTTTGGATGAGCCTTAAAAAGTGGCATAAACCAGTCGGCAAAACGCCCGCAACCTATAACTGCTAATGTAAATTTTTTTGTTTCCATTTTTGTTTCTTTCCTTTTTATTATTGGCTATGTGACAGAGCCTTATTATTTAATCATTTTTCCACCCGCAAAGCCGGTAAAATCATCAAAGAAAAACTGTGCGTTTCTTTGCATTTTTACACCTATTTTCCCGTCTTGTCTAAATGCAAAACACATTGAAAAGTTACCCACGTAAAAATCTTCTGCCCAAACGACGATTTTTAATTTTCTTTCGGTAAGCCACTCGGCAACGACGCTACACTTGTAATTTATTTCATAATCTATATTAAAAAGCTTTTTCCCGTTATACTTTTGTGGAAATTCTATTTGAACTTCTCTATCTAAAGAAAAGTCTATATGCAACTCTTCTTTTTCTCTTTTATAATAAAATCTATAATCTTTTCCCTCTCTTTCAAAGCGAATACTATGTATTTTCATACCATTATCGTCTAAAACGAATGTTTTGTTTGCTATTTCGTCAAAAACGTTTTTATCCACTTTGCTTGGCAAAGCTTGAAAATATTCTTCTTGATTTATTACGGGAAATTCGGGTAAAATTATTTCTTCAACAGCAGAAAAAATATCGTCGTAAAAAGTGTGGTTGCCCGCCGTATCGGCAGTACAAGCAAACACTAAATCTCTACCCTTAAAACCAATTGCTAATTGTCCACCAAGCCCCCTAAAAGCAAACGCACCGTTTGGATGAGACCATATTTGATAACCGTATCCACAATCAAACCTTGAATACACTCCCCCGTCGTCATTTCTCTCTAACGCTGAAGTTGCTTGTATTGCATAATCTTTGGGAATAAGCTGTTCGCCATCCCATTCGCCTTTTTGCAAAAATAAATATGCAATTTTTGCCAAATCGCTCGTTGTCGCAATAAAACCAGACGACCCCCAACCCTCTCCGTCAGGGCCTTCTATCGTATAAACGCCTTCGCTAACGCCTATTTTGTCAAAAACAGGACGCAAATATTCTATATAGTCCTTGCCCGTTCTATGTTTTACTATTGCGCCTAAAACGTAACTACCCGAACTATCGTAATACCACACCGTTCCACAAGGATGAGAAGGCTCAACAGCGCCAAAATAACTTCTTAACCAGTCTTTATCGTTTGCCGTATAAGTCGCCCTTGAATAAACAGTTGTCATTTTTAGCATATCTCTAACCGTTTGCTCTTTTAGGTATGGATGAACGTTTATCATGTCAAACTTGTCGGAGAAAATATCCACGATTTTTTCATCTAAAGAAAGTTTTTCTTCATACACAAGTCTACCAATAGCCAAGGAAACGATTGACTTTGACACCGAATACATCCTTGTTTTTGTTTGCGCAGTGTATGGAAACTTATAAATTTCGCCAACAACTTCTTTTTTGCTAACTAAAACTGCGCCGTGCAAACGAACTTTTCTCTTTTCCATTCTGTTTTTAAACTTTTCAAGTAATTCGTTAATTTCTTTCATATTAACCTTATAAAAAATCTTTTACATTATATATCATACCTTAAAATTTGTATTTTGAAAATGTGTAAAATCAAACTAAAATTGTGTTTTTTGTACTTTTTGCTTGGTTTCGTTTGCCATATTTATTCCTTTATTATATACTATCCTTGATATGAAAATGAATCTTAACGACATAACGCCTTTCGTTAGGCAAGTGTTAATCACAAAATTGCGCCCTTCTCTTTACACCGGCAAGAAAATAAAAACTCTTGACTGCAGGCTTTTTTATATTATTCGCGGTAGTGGCGAAATGATAATCGAAGGAAAGCACTATCCTATTAAAGCAGGCTCTTTGATACTTTTTCAAATGGGAACGGAATACGTTTGGCAAATAAAAGATATGAGCTATATCGTTATTAATTTTGATTACACGCAAGAATTTTCTCATATAAAAAGAACCTTTTCACCCATCCGTGCAGACTCTTTCCCAAAGAATAGTTTTTCAAACAAAATCGATTTTGTGGACACGCCTGAACTAAATAGCGAAATTGTGTTTTCTGCATTCCCCACGATAGAATCTAAAATAACAAATCTTGCCGTTGAAATAAACACTTCTACGGATTTTAAGGATGAACTTTTATCTTCTATGCTAAAGTCTATAATAATAAGCATAGTTAGGCAAAATAGAGAAAGGCAACCTAGTGGCAACAACAAAAACGTTTTGCTAGTCCGTCAAATTATAGAATTTATCCAAGAAAACTATAATAAACCTATTAAAAGCGAAGACCTTTCCGAACGATTCTTTTTTAATTCTTCTTACCTTAACAGAGTGTTTAAGGCACATACGGGATTTAATATCAGAACTTTTATTATAGATTATAGAATAAACCAAGCAATGGAAATTTTGCGCACGCAAAACATAAGCGTTAGCGAAGTTGCTTTTCTGGTGGGCTTTTCAGACGTTCCGCACTTTATCAAAACTTTCAAATCGTGCGTGGGGAAAACCCCTATACAATATCGAAACGACAATACGTTTATTTAAAATAAAAAAGCGCGTTAACAACGTTTAACGCGCTTTTCTTTTTATATTTTTATCTATCAATTTCAAATAGTTTTCTTGGGTAGTTGGTCAAGTTTTCTGCACCGTCTTTGGTTACCCTAACAACGTCTTCTACTCTTAGTCCTATGCCCTTTTCGTTTGAGCCAAGGAAGATATCTGCACAGAATGTCATATTTTCTTCTAAAAGATAATCAGAATTCGTTTCAATCCAAGGTGCTTCACCTTCCATAGTGCCGTTGCCGTGGAAAGGCCCGTATAATAGCCAATCGCCATATCCCATTTCGGTAACGTTTTTAACGTGTTGAATTGCAACGTCTTTTGCAGGAACACCAGCCTTTAACATAGCAATAGCCATTTCTTGTGCCTTATAACCCGTTTCTATCAAACTCTTTTGCTCTTCGGTTGCCTTGCCGAATACTACTGCTCTACCGATAGTAGATGCATATCCGTCAACACGCGCACCTATTTGGATAAAGGTGAGATCGCCTTTTTCAATCTTTTTGTTTCTAGGACGGCTTATTGCTTGGTTAGAGCCTTGTCCTGTCAAAACCCATGGTGGATAAGATTCTCTTTCCGCACCAAGCTCGTGCATTTTTCCAAGCGCCAAACCAACAACTTGTTGCTCGGTCATGCCAACGTGAACGTTTTCTAAAACGTAGTCGAAAGTCTTTCTAGTTATTTCCGCCGCCGCGCGCATACATTTAAGTTCGTTTTCCGTTTTAATCATACGAACTTTGCTGACAACGTCATCTGCCTTTTCAATCTTTAAGCCGTATTCTTTCAAAGCCTCTGCAAGTGCTTCGTAAACGCCGATAGTCATTAAAGGAAGTCCTGCAACGCCAAAACGTTTGATAGGCTTATCCCCCCACGTTTCCTTAATAACGCTAGTAAAGGTGTCTAACTTTTTCCCAGGATATTCTGGCTCTGAAGATTCACGGAATGCTTTTAAGAGTCTAACTTTTGGAATTTTTGTTCTGTCGCTAGCATAAGTAAAACTTTCTGGCCCGATTAAAAGCATAGGTTCGCCTTCGCTAGGGATTAAAACACCTGCCGTTTCAAAGCTAGGCCAATAAGCAGAGAAATATCTAACGAATTGTGGCTCTGCCTCGTTTCCGTATGAAAGCAAAAGGTCAAACCCTTCTTCTTTCATATTCTTTTGTACTTTAACTATTCTCTCTTTATATTCTTCTAATGGTATTGAAGGTATATTCAACATAATTTTCTCCTTTTATTTTTGACCAAACAACCAGTTCTCTGGGTTTTTAACAAGTAGCGTTTCAATTTGCTCGTCCGTTATTCCCTCGTCTTCCATCATAGGCACGATATTAACTAAAACGTGGTCGTATCCCCAGCCACCGTATGCGTGCATAAGATTTTTAAGACACAAGTCGCAAGAAAGTAAAACGCGATTTAGATAACCCTTGTCAATGATTTTCTTTAAGAATTTAACCCTATCGGTATCGCGAACGAAAAGTCCGTATCCAGAGTTTCTAACTTCTCTTTTAATGTAATATTCTTTGCCAAAGTTGTCAAACTCAACGTAAACGCCCTTTTCAAGCAAAGCAAAAACGTAGTCTTCTCTATTTTCAACGTCAATGTGGCTTATGCATATTCTATCGGGGCTAACGCCTGCGTTAAGTAGTATTTCAGACGCTTCTAAACCGTTAGTCGTCCAAGGATTGATATGCACGTTTATTGCAACGCCCGTGTCCTTTTGCGCGATTGCCGCCGCCCTTAACACCTTTCTTTCCTTTTCATCAAAAATTTCGCTTATGCCTATTTCGCCGATATATCCCGCTTTAATATCCGTTCCGTCAACGCCTTCGGTTAGTTCTTTAACCATAATGTCTGCAATCTCTCTGTCCGTCATATCAGCAAGTTCTTTGGGGTGCGTTTCGCCAACGTAAAATCCCGTTCCCATTACTATATTAAGACCTGTCTTTTGAGAAATGCGCTTTAACGCCTTGGCATCTCTTCCTATCCCTGGTAGTGATGCGTCTACAACCGTTTTGCCACCTGCATCACCAAACTTTTTTAGTTCTTTTGCTTGCAATCTTTCGTTATCTAGCAAAAGATTATCTTTTAAGGCATAGCAATCGCGACTTAAAATTCCAAGGTTTTCCATTTTGACCTTTTGAGTAGAAGGGCTTTTAATCCCCTTTACAGGGCGCTCTGTATAAAACGCAGTAAGGTCTAATAAAACGTGTTCGTGCGTTGTGGTTATTCCTAATTGTTCGCGGGTTATTTCACCGCATACAGTTTTTAATTTTTCCATAACTATCTCTCTATAACAATATCTTTGTGTTCGTTAATCCAGTTTCTCATCCACTCAACGGCTTCTATATTAAGGTCTGCAATGCAGTTACTGCAAACGATAATTCCATCTAGATATCCTTTTTGTATATACTCTAAATAAGCGTCGCATTGCTCTTGCATTTGTTCTATGGTTAACGGGCACGCTTCGCCGTAGTTCCACATATAGCAACCTGCCATAATTCTCTTGTTTGGCGCAAGTTCTCTAATTCTATCAATGTTCTTCTTAACGTCTTTAATTGCGCTACCACACCACGTCCAAAAGGTTATAACGTCAAACGCGTTTAGATAGTCGGCAATTCTAGGGGTGTCAAATTTACTTTCGTAAAAAACAACCCACATATCAAGATGGCGACCCGCATCTTCGCACATTTTGTTTTTTACTTCTATGAGTTTTTCTGGGGTAAAGTGCGAAATTCTGTGTGGAAGGAAAAAGTCGTCGAAAACGCCACCCGTAATGTTAGGATACATTTTTGATTGACGCACAACTTCTTCAAGGTCGCCCCACTCGGTAACAGGCTCGCCACCAGCACCAAGCAACGACCAAACTACTTCTTTACAAGGTCTCATTGCTTCCGAATCTTGGTCGTATGGTATTTCTGGCTTACCCATCATCTTAACACGACAAATGTTTGGAATATCAAAGTAATAACAACCTTCAACGGCAGTCATTCTAGAATGCCCAGGAAGATTATATCTGTTGTTTGTTTCCCAATGGCAGTCGGGCGATTGTCCCCAAAGCCACAATTTATCTCTTAACGTTGTCTTTTCCATATTTACCTTCTCCTTATCTTTCAATAACAATATCTTTGTGTTCGTTAATCCAGTTTCTCATCCACTCAACGCACTCAATTCCAAGGTCTGCAATGCAGTTACTGCAAACGATAATACCTTCGATTACCCCTTCTTTAACTAGTTCAAGATAGGTGTTACATTGCTCTTGCATTTGTTCTATTGTTAATGGGCATCTTTCGCCATAGTTCCACATATAGCAACCCGCCATAATCTTTTTACCGGGTGCCATTGCACGAATCCTATCTATATTCGCTTTGATATTTGGAATTTCCTTGCCACGCCACGTCCAGAAAGTTATAACGTCAAACTCGTTCAAATACCCTTCAAGATTAGGAACTAAATCCATCATAAATTCGTAAAGTACAACCCACATATCAAGGTGTTTTCCAGCGCCTTCGCAAAGTCTTTCGCGAATAGCTTTTAATCGTGGAGGTAAATAAAATTTAATTCTTTCTGGAACATTAAAAAAGTCGTCGAATATTCCACCAACAATATTTGGATATATCTTTGACTGGCGAATAACTTCATCCACGTCACCCCACTCGGTAACAGGCTCTGCACCAGCACCAAGTAGCGACCAAATAACCCTTTTACAAGGTCTCATAGCCTCTGATTCTTGATCGTATGGTGGCTGTGGATGACCAAGCATACGCACGCGACAAATATTGTCTATACCAAAATATAAGCACCCTTCAACAGCACTCATTCTGGAATGCCCAGGCAAGTTATAAACGTTTTCATATTGCCAATGGCTATCGGGCGATTGTCCCCAAAGCCATAGCCTATCTTTTAAGGTTTTTCCATAATTCATATCTCTTCTCCTTGCTGGAAAATCTTTATACATTAATTTTACTCTTATCTATCCCCGTGTGTCAATACCCGTTTTTAAAAACACGGTCAGTTTACGCTTGACCAAGTCAGTTTGCGCCTGACTTTGGGATAGTCTAATATACTATATCATAATGCTTTTTGCAAATAAAAAAACTAGCAAAGGTTGCTAGTTTTAATTTTTTTAGTTACTCTATTATAATTCCCTTGTAAGAAGTCTAATTGAGTTATATTTATTAATCTTCTATCCCCAAAAGATAATCGGTTGAAACACTTAAATAAAGCGCAATATCAACAATCGTTTTCATTGGTGGCTCATTATTTCCATTTAACCACTCTGAAAGCGTTGATTTTTGGACGCATAAATGTTTTGCAAGATCGACTTGTTTTTTATTTTGCGTTTTTAGTTCTTGTTTTACTCTTTCGCCAAAAATTTTCATTCCACACCCCTATAATTCATATTATATGAACAATTTTTTACAAATGCTTGACAGTTCATAAAATATGAATTATATTTTTAATGAGGCAATTTATGAGGTGATTTATAATGGATTATAATCAAGAATTAGTTAAAAATGGCGCAGAAGATAAAGAAACTAAACTTATTATGCAAAGAAACAACGAAATAGCAAATGCTCTTAAACAAATTATTCCTTATGAGAGTTATGACCTGTTTCAAGAAATGATTGACAACTACGAAAAGCTTATAAGCAAATATTCAAAATATGCTTATCTCTTAGGCTTTGCAAGAGCCATTTATGAAAAAGAGTAATATTTACTTAATGAACAAACAAAAAATCTGCATACTTTATTACAACTTTAATTTTAACAACAATAAATATCCCCACGTTGAACGTGGGGATATTTATTTTACTTTCGTTTTGTTTTTTTATTTACTTTCGCTATTCGGTTTTTTTCTTTTCGTATAAAGAATAACTAGGGCAACAACTAAAATTATAGGGAATATGGTTGCAAAAAGCAAACCTGTTTTCAAATTGCCACCAACTGAATGTGCAATTGTTCCAACTAGTGTTGGACCTACAGCCGCACCTAAATCGCCTGCAAGCGCCAAGAACGCAAACATTGCCGTTCCGCCTTTCGGGCACTTTTTTGACGACAGGCAAATAGTTCCTGGCCACATAATACCAACAGCCAAACCACAAAAGGCACAGCCGATAAGCCCTATAATTGAGATGGTTGACAAGGATGCCAGCAAATAACAAGTAACACACATCAATCCACACATAATCATAAACTTTGTTAGGTCGATTTTCTCTCCCTTTTTACCATAGAACACACGCGCTATTCCCATAAAAGCAGCAAACATACATGGTCCTACCAAATCCCCTATGTTTTTAGAAACACCTAGTGCCGATTCGGTAAAAGCAGAAGCCCATTGTGTTATAGTTGCCTCTGATGCGCCTGCGCATATCATTAGAATTATCATTAGCATAAAGATAGGAAGGCGCAATAGCTGACCGACGCTTAAACCTTCTCCTTCTTCTAACAGACGTTCTATCGGGCAAGAAAGGAAGTTAAAAATGTTTATTAATGGTACAATAGCCCATATTAACGTTAAAATTTTCCAACAAGAAGTGCCAAATATAGCAAAAAACACCGTAGATCCCAAGATCACGCCTACAGCGCCCCAGCAATAAAAGGAATGCAAAAGGCTCATAACACCAGACTTGTTCTCAAACGGACAAGCCTCTACGATAGGGCTTAATAAAACTTCTACTAGTCCACTACCTATCGCATAAAGCACAACGGATATAATTATACCTATAAAAGGATTAGGAAGTATTTCTGGCAAGAACACCATTAAAACAAGCCCACCGGCAGAAACAACTTGCGACGCCACCACGCACGTGCGATACCCTATAACGTCGGCAAATTTTACGGCAACCAAGTCTACAAGAAGTTGCGTTAAATAAAAAGCCAAAGGAATAATTGCTATCATTTCAAGCGAAAGACCATAATTTCCTTTGAAAGTCAAAAATAATAGCGGTGTAAAATTTGCAGATATTGCTTGCGTTATAAAACCAAGATAACAAGCAATTAACGTTTTCCTATAATTTTTACTTTTAGTCATGATATAATCCCTTATAGGTATACAACAAATATTTCCTGTTAATTATATCAAAAAGATATATTTAGTTCAAGTTGTTTTAGACATGAAAAAGAAAAACTCGACTTAAAAAAGTCGAGTTTTATAATCTAATCAGCAATAAAATTCTTATTTATTAAGATTTGCTTTTAAGGTTGCAAGTTGAGCATAGAGTTCTTCTGGTACTCTGGTGAGTTCGCCATAGAATTGTTCAATGCCTTCTGCTTCTGCCTTCCAGTTTTCGGTATCAACGGTGAGAAGATCCTTAATGGTGTCGATAGTAACGTCTTCAAGACCTTCGATATTGATATCTTCTGCCTTTGGAACGAAACCGATAGGAGTTTCAACAGCGTCAACCTTGTCTTCGCAACGATCAATAATCCAATCGAGAACGCGCATGTTGTCGCCAAATCCAGGCCAAATGAAGTTGCCGTTATCATCAGTTCTGAACCAGTTAACGTTGAAGATTTTGGGTTGATTTGCAACTTTTTTGCCCATTTCAATCCAATGTTTGAAGTAGTCTCCCATGTTGTAGCCAACGAAAGGTCTCATAGCCATTGGGTCACGACGAACAACGCCAACTGCACCGGTAGCTGCAGCGGTGGTTTCACTAGCCATGATAGAGCCTACGAATACACCGTTGTTCCAATCTCTTGATTGATATACTAGTGGAGCGGTCTTTGCACGTCTGCCACCGAATACGATCGCAGATAGTGGAACGCCGTTTGGAGCTTCAAATTGATCAGAAATGCAAGGACAGTTGATGGCAGGAGCGGTGAAACGGCTGTTAGGGTGAGCACCCTTGATTGCCTTTCCTTCTGCATCCTTCATATCGCCGTTCCAAGGATTACCCTTCCAGTCGATTGCGTTCTTTGGAGGATTTTTGTCAAGACCTTCCCACCAAACGGTGTTGTCATCAAGATTTTGCACAACGTTGGTGAAAATGGTGTTTTTCATAGTAGATTTAAGAGCGTTAGGGTTAGACTTTAAGTTAGTTCCTGGTGCAACACCAAAGAAACCGTTTTCTGGGTTTACTGCCCAAAGTCTTCCGTCATCGCCAACTCTAATCCAAGCGATATCGTCGCCTACGCATTCAATAGTATATCCCTTGTCAAGATATGCTTTAGGTGGAATAAGCATTGCAAGGTTGGTCTTTCCGCAAGCACTTGGGAAAGCAGCTGCAATGTATTTCTTTTCGCCCTTTGGATTGGTGATTCCAAGGATAAGCATGTGTTCTGCCATCCAACCTTCGTTCTTTCCAAGGAAAGATGCGATACGAAGAGCAAAACATTTTTTACCAAGAAGAACGTTACCACCATAGTTAGAGTTGATAGACATAATGGTGTTTTCTTCTGGGAAGTGCATGATATATCTCTTTTCTTCAGAGAGTTCTGCATAAGAGTGAAGACCCTTGATGAAATCTCCGTCACCCAAAGTATCGATAACAGCCTTTCCAACTCTGGTCATGATTGCCATGTTAAGAACAACGTAAACAGAGTCGGTAAGTTCGATACCGATTTTAGAGAACTTGCTTCCTACAGCACCCATTGAATAAGGAATAACGTACATAGTTCTTCCCTTCATAGCGCCTTTGAAAAGTCCTTTCATAAGGTCCATAGCTTCGCTGGTTTCCATCCAGTTGTTGATAGGCGCTGAATCTTCTTTAACTTTAGAGCAAATGAACGTTCTGCCTTCTACTCTGGCAACGTCGTTTACCGTAGTACGGTGAAGATAACAACCGGGAAGTTTTTCCTGATTGAGTTTAATGAGGATTTTTTCTTCAACCGCTTGCTTTCTAAGCGCTTCAATCTGTTCTTCGCTACCGTCAATCCAAACGATGTTATCAGGTTGGCAAAGTTCTTTGGTCTCTTGGATAAAATCCAAAACTTTCTTGTTGGTTGTCATTTTTTATCTCCTTTTTAAGCATTCGGCAATAGCCGATCTAATTTTTTTAAATTTTTGTTTTATTTTTTCACTTTTTTTAATTATTAAGCCTTTTTAGTGGTTAAAATTGTTATTTTTTAACACTATTTGTTAAGATTTTATTACAAAAAGCAATTTTTTCTTATACTCTCCATAATAAAGTTTCTTTTCTAGCATTATACATTTTATCACATTTATTTGCAAATGTAAAATATTTATCTATCCTTTTGCAAAACTTTATAACCAGCAAAGCAAAAATTTTTAAATTTTGTTTCGCACATTTTCCCCAACCTTTGACAAAAGGCGTAATATTTCTTTTTTCGTTTAAATATATATTGAAAAAGAAAAGTAAAATAAAAGGAGAGATGCTGTGGAATACGATAAAAAAACCGCTGTTTTTAAGGAAATTGAAAAAGGATATTCAAAAGATGGAAAACCCGTTGGTGGTATCATTAGAATAGAAACGCAATGCGGTGTTTCCGACCTTTATTTATCCCTTATAAATTTTAGCAGAAAAGAGGGGGAATTTTTGCTTTTCGTTTTAGATGGAAAGGACAAGGTTTATCCCTTTTCGCTAGGCTCGTATCCATCTTCTTTAACTGCCCCTTTCCCGCTTTCAATAGACCTAAATAATGGTTTTTCCGCATCCGTTTGTTTTATAAAAGAAGACCTTCCGTTAACCGTTGCATTTTGTAAAAGCGAAGATAATTGTGCCACTTTGTCATCACATAAAAAGGCCGTGGCAAATTATATGCTTTCTAAAAAGAAAACAAAAGAACCAACCCCGTTAATAGAAATTCAAAAAACAGAACACCCCTTAAAACTCGACTCGGACGACGCACAATATAACGACGAAGCCGTGGCAACCGAAAACTATTTTGAGTTTGAGAAAGAATTAAAGGATAAACTAAAAAAAATAGAGGAATTTGACAATGAACGAATATCACTTAAAAATGAAACTGCTTTTAACCAAAGCAAAAAAGAAGAAAACCAAGCGCAACCGAACGCTGAGCGCGCTCAAGATGAAGAGCGCTCTGATATCGGCAAAGAATTTTCTGACAAAAACCCGTACGTAGATAGCGTTAAGGCAGAACTAGACGCACTTTTTTTATCCCACCCAACAAACGAAAAGTTGCAAAAAACTCTTGCCGACGGAAAGTTTATTAATATTTTTTACTCACAAGATAAGCACTATACGGTTGGATTAATAAAAGAAAACGGCAAGGAAAAATATATTTGTTACGGCGTGCCTGCAACTTATTCCCCCACCCCGCCAAAAGAACTCAAAGGCTATTGCTCTTTCATTCCGCTTTCTGTTTTCGACCTTAAAGGCGAAGGGTATTGGATGATTTTTCAAGACGCAATTACGGGCGAGTGCATAAAGCCGTGTTAATCCGTTAGGGCAGTCGATACATAACGACTGCCTTTTCGTTTGATTTTTAAAATCACGCTTTAAAAACGATTGTCTTTTTTTAATCTATGAAATAAAAATTTTGCAACGTAAAAATATAGATATTTTTAATAAAAAACAATTATGCCCTTGCACTTTTTTTGCCCGTGTGATATTATGTTAAAAAACCAACTCATGAAATCGTTCGGGAGACAAATTATGAGATACGTTATAGATAACGATATGCATATTCACACAAGCTTATCTCGTTGTTCTGCGGTTGCAAGTTCTATCTTGCAAGCGACGCACACCACCCACAAGATTTAGAAAATTCAATCGATAATTTTAACTATGCTATCGACGCGCTAGGGCTAACCGAAAATGATAAATTTCACTTATGATAAAGGAGCAAAAATATGAAACTAAACGTTATCACAACCTCTAACGAACAAGTATTTTTACACGCTAAAGCAGAGTTGGAGCGTTGCCTTAAACTAATAGACGACAGCATTACTTTTGGCGAAGGCGGAAAAAACATAACCCTTTCTATAAAGAACGAAAATAGAGAAAACGATATAGTAGATATTTCAATCGTTAACGGCGAAGGGGAAATTTGTGGCTCAAACCCCGGCGCAGTTTTAATTGCAACCTATCGCTTTTTGAGAGAACTTGGTTGCATTTGGACTTGCCCTGGCGAAGGTGGCGAACATATCCCTAAAAAGCAACTTAACCAAAAAGTTTTGACCGTTAATATTAAAGAAACCCCGTCTTATAAACACAGGGGCGTTTGCATAGAAGGCTCTGTTTCAGAAGAGAACGTTGTGGAAATGTTAGACTTTATTCCACGCGTGGGAATGAACTCTTATTTCTTCCAATTCTTCCGCCCGTCAGTATTCTTTAAGAGATGGTACGGCCACTATTGGAGCGCCTATTATAAAGATAAAGACAAAAAAGAATTGACCGCAGAAGAAGTAGACGCTATTCTAGACCGCTTGATTAAAGAAACGGCAAAGCGCGGAATTCGCCACCACGCAATCGGGCACGGCTGGACTTGTGTTCCTTTTGGCATTGAAGGCGAAGGCTGGCACCAAGTTCCAGACGAAGTTTTGCCAGAAGGCTATCTTGAACTAACCGCACTCTTTGATGGAAAGCGCCAAACCTTTAAGGGTGTTCCTCTAAACACCAACCTTTGCTATTCAAACCCAACGGTAATGGAATTAATGTCTAACGCCGTTGTGGAATACGCAAAAGCGCACCCCACTTTAGACGTTTTACACTTGTGGCTTGCAGACGGCGAAAACAACAACTGCGAGTGCGAAAACTGCAAGGATACTATTCCATCCGACTACTACGTTGAATTATTAAACTTGGTTGATGAAAAACTCACCAAGGAAGGGCTTGATACAAGAGTGGTGTTCTTAATCTACGTTGACCTTTTGTGGGCGCCTAAAAAGAACGTTCTTAAAAACCCCGATAGATTTATTATAATGTTTGCGCCTATAAAGAGAACTTATTCAAAGACTATCGTTCAAAGTTTAGAAGAGAGCAAAACAGTTACCACCACGCCGTACGTTAGAAACAAACTCACCTTCCCCACTTCGGTTGCAGAAAACCTTGCTTATCTAGACGACTGGCGCAAAATGTTTAAGGGCGAAGGCTTTATCTTTGACTACCATTTAATGTGGGATCACCAAAAAGACCTTGGCTATATGCAAATTGCAAAAACCCTTTTTGAAGATATGGTTGGACTAGACAAAATCGGCTTGGACGGTATGATAAGCTGTCAAGTTTCTAGAACGTCTTTCCCAACAGGCTTGCCACTATACGCAATGGCAAAAGGGCTTTGGGATAAAACCTTGTCGTTTGATGACGTTGCGGACGAATACTTTGCCGCAGAGTTTAATGACAAGGCAAAAGAAGTTAGAGAATATCTAACCACCGTTTCAGACCTGTTCGACCCCGTTTATATTAGGGGAGAAAAACCTGCCATTTCAGAAGAGAACTACAAAAAGTTTATGGCTGTTCCAGCGTTCGTTTCTGAATTCAAGCTTAACCACCCAGAAATGAGAATAGATAGCGACAACATGGCTTGGAAAACACTTGCCATCCACGCAGACGTTATTATAGCACTTTCACTCACCTTTGCTCAAAGAGCAAGGGGTGATGATAGAAACCTTTCTTATTCTGCCGTTAGCAGTATAGTTGGCCATGCAGAAGAGTATATCCAACCAAGGCTAGATGCTTGGAACTATACCCTTAACCTATGCTATAGATTTTCTCACGATAAAATAGACAACTAAATAAATGATAAAAGGTCGCTTTCTAAAAGCGACCTTTTTTTAGTTTTTATCACAATGTTTCCCCGTTGTCAAATGCGTTCTTTTGGAAATGGTAGTTCTGCCCGTTGTAGTTAATCTTTTACTATAAAAACTTTATCTTTAGATGGAGAATATAAAATTTTTATATCTCTATCTCCGTATTTCAAAAAAGCAGAGCTATATCCTGCTTTTTTGCTTCCATCAAATATATCTTTATACCCTTCTTGCCCACTTCTTTTAACAATCAATTTTCCATTATAATAAAATTTAACACTTATACGCGCTGATCTAAGGATTAAATTAGGATTGATATATTTATCCGTTATTTTTGATTCGGCATCCAATAATACCAAATCCGATTTTATTTTTTTATATTTATTATATTCTTTATAATCAACAAATAATATGCAAAATGATAATATACATAAACCCACCACCAAAATTGGAATAATGAATTTGTCTCCACCATTGACAATTGCAAAATTAATTAAAAAAGGCAAAAAAACTATTCCTGCGCAAAAAACAACAGTCAGATAATATTTTATGGTGCGTGGCAAAGACCACCCTGATTCTAACGATATTACGCTTTGTCTTTTATGCATGCTTCAACCATCTCCCCATCCAACTAGTAATTTTTCTGACAATATTAAGCTATTTTTTTCTTTATTATACTATGGTTTTCTTTACTTGTCAATATAGTAAAACCCCCCGACCTAGAAAACAAGGTCGGGCGTTTTGTTTTAATATTCGTTTACTATTTTTTCCATTTCTGGAAGGAGTTTTTCCATATCTTCCACAAGCTTAAACTGCATGCGTGTGCGGTCAATATTGTGGCTTTCTCGCTTAATTCTAAAATAGACGTCACCTTCTAGATAGTCGGTTAAAAAGCGCATTCCACACTCATAAGTCATTAATATTGCGCTAAACGCCAAGTTATCCTTTTCAACCTTGGTTATATTGTTGCCGATTGCCGATAAATACCCCCTAGTATACTCTCTAAAAAGGTCTATATCAAAGTTAACCTTGCTTAAATCGGGCTCCCCTTCATCTGCATGATTACAACCAAAACGAATGCTATCGCCAAAGTCATAACAAATACTGCCTTGCATAATGGTGTCAAGGTCGATTACTGCAACAGGTTTTCCCGTGTCCTTGTCTAGCATAACGTTGTTTAGTTTTGTGTCGTTGTGGGTAACCTTTGTGGGCATTTCTCCGCTTTTTAAAAGGTTTACTATTCTGCCACAGTATTCTTTCCTTTGCTTAACAAACTCAACTTCCTTTTGCACGTCTTTCAGCCTGCCAACCTTGTCTTCTTTTACAGCTTTAATAAAGTTTTCATATCTCTTTTCGGTGTTGTGAAAGTTTGGGATACTTTCGTATAGTTTGCTTGCATCAAACTCGCTCAATAAATTTGCAAAGTTCCCAAAAGCCACGGCACTTTGATAAAAATGCTCTGGTTTTTCCACTTGTTGATATGCAATTGCATCCGTTATAAATATATACGCTCTAAAATATCCGTCGCTTTCCTTATCGTAATAAAAAGCCTTTCCGTCCTTTGCATAAACCAAGGATAAGCTTTCTCTATCTGGGTTTCCACCCCTTTTCTTTATTTTTTCCCTATTATATTCGGTAACAAGGCGGATATTTTCCATTAGCCTTGGCACGTCTTTAAAAAGGTTTGAGTTTATTTTTTGCAAAATGTAGTCCACTATTTCGCCACCATTTTTCACTTTTGCAAGAAAGGTTTGGTTTATATGTCCTTCGCCATATCTTTCGCAAGAAACAAGCGTTCCGTCTATCTTAAAATTGCTAATAATTTTCTCAAAGTCGTACATCTTGATTTTTCTCCTAATCGTTGATTATATCTTATCACAAAACTTAAAACTTGTGAACAAAATTTTTTCTTTATTTCTAGAAATTTTTAAAATAGTATTGCAAAATTTATTCAAATAAATATATAATAACTATATGGATAAAATTTTTAATAAAAACGATTACAGATTAACGGACGAAAAAGTAAAAATAATCATTGACACAGACCCAGGGGTGGATGACAGCGTTTGCATCGTATACGCTATGAACGACGAAAATATAGAAGTTAAACTTATGACCACCGTTGTTGGAAATATCCCCGTCAACAAATGCACTCGCAATCTTTTGCACGTTTTAGAACTTTTTAATTTTAACGTGCCTGTTGCAGAGGGCGCTTGCTGTGCATTAAAAAGAGTTAGCCCAACTGCAGAGCATATCCACAAAAAGGAAGGAATGGGCAGATATATCCCTAGTGAGCCAAACTCCCTTTCCCCTTTGCCTATTTGTGCAGTTGATGCTATGTATAAGGTTATTTCAGAAGGCGATGGGGATATTATCCCCGTAATGCTTGGACCTCTTACTAATATTGCTCAACTTTTGATTTCGCACCCAGAGATTAAAGAAAAAATTCCACAAATTGTCATTATGGGTGGCGCGCCTTACGGCAATCCTAACTACCCCGTGCACGTTTCTTTCAATCTCTCTTCTGACCCAGAGGCATTGCAAGTGGTTTTAGATTCTGGCATTCCTATTCTAATGTGCCCTTCTCACATAGGGCGCTACAAGGCACATTTGGAAGCAGAGTTTGTAGAAAACCTTAAAAACGTGGGCGAAGTTGGCAAGTTCTTCCACACTTTATACGACGGATACTGGGAACCAACAGCACCCACAAAGCGCGTTACAACAAATGATTCTTGCGCTCTGTTCGCTTTGGTTTACCCCAAGATTTTTGATATAAAGAGAGTAAACGTTTCGGTCAACGTTACGGATGCACCGGGAAGAACTCAAATAGATTTCGTGCCTGATGGCAAGATTCGTTTTATCGACGATCTTGATAGAGATGCGTTTATAAAACTTATCACAACCGAACTAGAAGATTTAAGAAACGTAAAACTAAACAGAAAATAAAAGAAAAAGGATTGAGTTCTCTCAATCCTTTTTTGTTTGTTTTATTTATTGCTAATTATCTTTGGTTTCGTTTGTTATATCGATTTCTTTTATTTCGCTTGTTTGGTTTGTGCCCGTCTCCACTTTGGATTTTTTCTTAAACAAACTTTTTATTATTCTGCCAATAAAACCATCTACGCTTATTTTTGCGTTATTGACAATCAATTCTTTATTCCCCATATCCGTATTAAACACGATACAAGCAATCATGAAATAATATGGCAATTCATAAGAAATACACCCGTTTAGGAAAAAGTGTTGAACAAGTATTGACATGAAACAAACAAGATTTATCAAGCCTCTTTTTATTTTTCTTTTATGGGAAAGAATAATAAATAAATAAGTCGCAACGAAAAACAACGCGCCCACGATTCCCATATAATATAGCGTTTCAATATACATATTGTGCGAAGCTTTTTCGCCAACCAAAGGAGCGTCTATCCCAAGACCAAATAGAATTTCTCTTGTAGAAGAAATTATTTCATTAAGATAGTTTTCCCATATTGCAAATCTGCCGGTGGAAAAATCTTCGGTTGTAAATCTTACGTATATTCCCTCGAACAAATTGAACGGGTTTATAATTAACAGAACAAAAAACAATAAAACACAAACAAAGAAGGCAATGATAAATTTTTTGCTTATTCTTCGTTTGTTTGCAAATACGGCAATAAACACCGTCAAAACTGCAACCATTAGATAATAAGACTTGCTATAAGTATACATTCCTATAACAAAGAAAAGAATAGTCGCTAGCAACCACACCAAACGATTATTGCACTTCGGGTTGAACACCATTATCATGCAAATATTAAAACATAGCAATAATTGAATAGCAAAAAAGTTCGGGTCTGAATTGATTCCACTAAACCTATACACCAATTGCCCGCCGATCTCAAATTCGTTCCAATCCCCGCAAAGCGCGCCAAATTTTGGTATTTCCCACTTTAATAGCGACATTGCTATAGAAAGTAAAAAACCCAAAATAAAACTTGTTACAAGGAATGATGAATCTTCTTTCTTATATGCTTTTGAAAACATGTATAATAAAGCAAAGTTTTTGGCAGTAAATATTACTGTTGTTATTGCGCGAGAAGCGTTTAAATTTATCACTTGAAGTGCAAAATTAGTCAACACCAACCATACAAAAACAAAAAACTTTTCATTAAAATCTTTCTTTCTATAAAACTTAACAAAAACAAACGCGCAAGTTAATAGTTCAATATATGAATGTAGCGCAGAAGCATCTATATCAGCCATTCTTGCAAATGGGAAAAGAAACAGCAAAAATCCAAAAGCGTGCTTTTCCGTTGCCCCGAAAAAGACAAGAAAACCCACGCTAAGCACCGCAAAGAAAAACGCACAATAAACAAAAGTAGAAATTACCATTCCAGCCAACAAAAGACATGCCACAATCGCAGCACACAATATAGGCATGAAGTCTGGTATTCTTTTATTCTTTTTTGAACGCATTACTTCTTCAACAATTTCTCTCATTTTTATCTTCTTTTCACCTTTTTAACAAGCGTGTTAATCAAGCAGTATATCCTTGGACCAAAACAAAACATTTTTGCTTTTTTTCTGTTTTTATTGCTCTTTGCCGTTCTTTTTACAAACTCTTTTTTTACGAATTCTTTTCCGTATTTATAAAGTTTTCCAACGAAAAACAAACTTAGGTATTTTGTCGCCAAACTATCTAGCAACAAGTCCTTAAACTCTTCGTCTTCCACTTCAATATACATATTTTCTAACGACTCTAAAGTTTGATACAAATCTCTTGCATTTGGTCTTAAATCTTTTGACGTCGTTATTGAATTATCTCTTATAATATATCTATACAGGTCAACGCCCGTCGTTAATACTTTTTGTGCCTTAAAAAATAATCTTGGCGTAAACTCTTCGTCTTCGTGGCGAATTCCTTCTTTGAATCTCAATTCGTTTTCTATTAAAAAATCACGACGAATACAATTTAGCCACGCCGCCATAGGCATAAGGTTTTGCAAAAGCGATTCTTTTAAAAATTCTTTGCCCGTAAGCACTTCTTCTTTTTTAACGTGGTTCAAATCGTAGTTTCCACCTACCGTAACCCCGTCATAAGTCAAAACGTCCGCACCAACATCAGCAAACTTGCTTAACTTTTCTAAAGATCCTTCTACAATATAATCATCCGAATCAATAAATAAAACGTATTCGCCTTTCGCTACTTCTATTCCCGCGTTTCTAGCAGAAGAAAGCCCTCCGTTTTGCTTGTGAACAACCTTTATCCTGTCATCTTTTTGTTGCCAAGAGTCGCACATTTCGCCACATTCGTCTGGGCTTCCATCATCTACAAGTATGAGTTCAAAATCAGTAAAACTTTGGGATAGAACACTTTGCACGCATCTATCTAAATAGTCTTTTACCTTATATACGGGAACTATTATTGAAAACAACATTTTTCTTTCCTTTACGGTATTTTTTACTTATAGCCCAAGTTTATCCTTAAAATACGTCTTTGCCAACAAATACAACAATCTCCAATGCCCACCTTTAAGAAGTTTTATTTTTATTGAATATTGAATATTTTTTTTGCCAATTTTTAAGTTCGTTAGTATTTTCTTGTTTGTTTTATGATCGTAATTTTCTTTTATTTCTTTTTTGAAACTTTTGTAGTTTTTAGAAACTATCGCTAAACCGCAACAATAAAACCACGCTCTATAAAAGAAATATACGTTCGCCGTATTTTTTTGTTCGTCTCCTTGCGAAAAAACTCTCAAAGCATTATACACTCTATCAAGCTTTTCAAATTTGCCACCATTGAATTGATGCTCTATAGAAGTGTTTACCTGCCTGTAAAAATACCCAACGTAATCACTAACGTAAACTTTTTTTACCGTTTGGGTTAATAGTCTTGTAAAAACGGTGTCTTCTCCAGACACAACGTCGTTTGGCACTCTTGATTGACAGTCTTTATAAATGCTCCTTTTAACACATTTCGCCACTACACTAAACAACAACGTTCCAGAATTTATTCCAGCACTATTAGAATCATACAAATACGTCTTTTGTAGATAATCTAACTTTTCCCCTTCATACAACCCTGTATCACAAGCGTTCATTATTGCTTTATCTGTGTTTCCGCCAAAAAGCGTATATCCAAAACAAATTGCATCCGGCGCAAATTGCGATATGATTTTTTCCATGCTTTCAAGCAAGTCTAAGCCAATATAATCATCTGAATCAACGTTCAAAACGTATTCGCCACTCGCGATTTCTTCTCCTGCTTTTCTAGCACTCACTAGTCCACCGTTTTGCTTGTGAACTACTTTCACTCTTTGATCTTTTTGTTGCCAGTCGTCGCACATTTTGCCACATTCATCTGGACTTCCGTCATCAACTAGTATGAGTTCAAAATCAGCAAAAGTTTGATCTAAAACGCTCTGCACGCATTCATTCAAATAGTCTTTTACTTTATATACGGGAACAATTATCGAAAATAACATTTTTTATCCTTTATACTCTTTAGTGCTTTTTATATTTGAAAAATCCTTTAATTGCCCAGTGTGTCATATAATAAATACTCCTAAAAAAGCCCATATTTTCAACCCTTCTATATGCTCTCCACTGGTATTTTATCATTTTTGTTTTGCTTGAAGAAACAGACTCTCCATGAACCCTATACGTCGCTAAATTCTCGTGCAAGCAAACGGCGTTTACACCCGATTTAAGTATTGATTGCCAACAAGCAAAGTCTTCCTTTTTTTCTGCTTTTATCGGCATTAGTACTTCGCCAAGTTTTTCCTTATCGTATATTACCGTTAAACACCCTATATAGCAATGCTTACAAATGGTTTTGTAATCGTATTCATTCTTTTTTGGCTTAAATACGGTTATTTCTTCTCCTTGTCCG
>JAZRMS010000154.1:0-7381 GCA_045647825.1 Christensenellaceae bacterium | reverse complement strand
CCTTTTATACATGCTAGTTCTAAGCAAACAAGTTGAATATTGTGTATCAATAAGCAAAACAAACATAAAACCAAAAGGCTCAAATTCAACAAGAAAATATTCTACTTCTTCGTTTTGGTTATATAATGGATACACCTGAAAGCTATCATAAGTTAAAGCCCAAGAAAAATCTTTGTTTTTTATCCGTTCGGTTATTCTTGCAATATGCTCTTCTTCTGTATAATTACTTGCCTTGTCACAACCAAATGAAAAACATATACTAAACAAGCAAACAATAACCAAAACTATACTTGCTATCCTTCTCATTTTTTATTTTCTCCTTTTAATTACATATCTTTAGTTCTTGTTTAAATTTAACCTCTTTAATATCAAGTTTGTTTATAGTGATCAAGAAACATCTTGCATAACTATAAGGCAGGTGATTGTTTCTATCATTCCAGTCATAATCTCCAGCTTTGTATTTTATAGTTAATATATCATCATTTATATAAATGTTTCTTAAGTGGTACTCTAAATTTGGATAGGAAATACTAAACATGTATAAGACAACCATTTGTTTTTCAAAATCCACAGCAAGTTGCTCGTTAGTAATAATTTCATCATATTCTTCTTTAGTAGTAATAATAAACGTTCTGCTATACGGACCATCTAAATATCTTATCATTTTTTCAGATTCGGGTGTAACGCCTTCAACGTAATTTGGATTTAAATAGTGCGTATCATATAATTTATTATTATAATAAAATTCGGTATCAATAAAATTATTAGCATTACTATATAGCGTTGCATTATAACGATTTATAAAAAACCAGTTATTATAAAAACCTATAAAAAATACTGCGATTAATAAAACTGCCAGCCCTATTGCAATAAATTTAATTTTTTTCATTTCTAGTCCTCCTTAATAAACAAACTATTTAAATATTATGCAATAAACATTGGAAACACCCCCTTAAAATTTAAGTGAATAAAAAGTGAAACGACTAGGTGATTCCAAACAAATCCTATATTAATTATATTATAGTTATTCTTCTCTGTCAATACCCTAAAAACGAACAAAATAAAAGCACTGCAACTGCAGTGCTTTTTTCGTTATCTTCCAAAGAATTCTTTTTCAAAGCTTAAAACTTTCTTTTCTAGCTCTTCTATTAGCGATTTTTCTTCTTTGTCGCCAAGAACATATCTAGTTAGTGCTTGACCTACTGAATTGCAAAGTTCATCGTGAACTCCAAAATAGTTTTCTAGCAAGAAATATGCGTATCTAACAAGCCTTAAGTCGCCGTAAACCACTTTATCGCCCTTGTTTATATTATCAACGACTACCGTGCGCTTTTCCATAATGCTATCAACAACGCTTTCCTTATCTTTAGCAAAGGCTATTGTGAAAAAATCGTTAAAATGCAAATCGCCACGCAAAGTGCTATGCGCATCACTACTTCCAACAATAGGCAAATCCACCCCTTGCGCCCTTAATTCGGTGTAAAGTTGAGTCATAAGCCTGTTATCTTTAACGCTCATACCACCAAAAATCTCGTATGCGTCGCAAAGTTTTCTCTTTAATATCTCGTGCGAAATTTCTCTTCTAACGTTCTCCGCAACGGCAACGTGCCAATATGCGTGTGGATAAATTGCAACACCACCACCTTCTCTAATCTTATCAAAAATCCACTTAAAGAAAGCAAGTTCATAGTTATCCACTTGATTTTCTAAATCAAAGGTTTTTGCAAGCTCTGCTATTTCTGCGTTTGCTTTTTCGGGGTCAGAATTATAAAGTTCGTTAACGCTGACCTTTCCGTTAAGGTTAACCACGTGGAAAATCTCTCCGTTTCTCCACGGATGCACTTCTTCGCCAGGGAAAAGTTTTATTCCCCCATTAAAATCCTTAAAGTATTTCACCACGTCAAAAGAAGGTTGCATAAAATAGTGGTCGGTTATCGCCATAACGTCGTAACCTTCTTTTCTATATCTAGCAACTACTAGTTCTGGGCTTTCAAGCCCGTCCGACTCAAAAGTGTGAACGTGGAAATCGCCCTTATATGCTTTTAAGGAATACAAATCGCTTTTTAGTGCGTAAATTCTAAACGCAACCCCTTGTAACATTCTGTTTTTTCCAGCAGGCCAGTATTTAACAAATCTTTCTGGGGTGTGGTTATCAACGTTTAGGGGTTGAATTCTAATCTCCCACTCCCCTTCGTTATCGTAAACGTGAGAAAAGGATATTTCTCCGTCAACGGGGTTAGCGGTGATTTTTTGGCAAATATCTCTTCCCCCTGCACGGTGATTAAAACCTTCTTTATATCCGTATCCGTCCGTTTTGTAAATGCTTATTTCATAAGCAACGTCGTCAAAAAAACGGCTAGAAGTGTCAATCCCTTTAACCTTTATCGTTTGCTCAACGCCTATTTCAACGACGAACGGAGTTATTTTATATTTAACCAAATTTAAGTTCATATTAGTTCTCCTTGATAGGTATTATTTTAACACCTATTCCTTTATCTGTCAATAATAATAAAAATTTTAGCCACACTTTCTTTTCTTCCTTTACTTTTCTTTGACTAATATATCACCTAGTGATATAATCTTTTTTGGTTAACGGAGAAAACAAATGACAACTACCATTATCATTGCACTTCTTACCGTTGTTTTAATGGTAATTTCGGTGCTAACAAAACCTTATATAAAAATTTTTAACCGCAAAGTTGGCTTATACTGGATAATTTGCCTTTTGGGGGCGATTGCCATGCTAATTTTTGGGTGTATTTCTTTAGACAAAGTTGTTGACGGAATTACTGCAGATAGTTCGGTTAACCCCATAAAAATTCTAACTCTCTTTTTGTCAATGACCTTACTTTCTGTTTACCTTGGCGACGCGGGGTTTTTCGATTACGTTGCAGACTCTGTTTTTCTAAAAACCAAGGGTGGAAAACTAAAACTATTTTTAATTTTATACGCAGTCGTTTCTGTTCTAACCATTTTCACTTCTAACGACGTTATTATTTTGACCTTTACCCCACCTATTTGCATATTTGCTAAAAAAGCAAAAATTTCGCCACTTCCCTTTCTTTTGGGTGAATTCGTTGCCGCAAACACTTGGAGTATGATGCTTATCGTTGGAAACCCAACCAACATTTACCTTGCTCAATCGGCAGGCATTAATTTCGCACAATATCTTTCGGTTATGTTCTTGCCTGCGTTATTTGGTGGTATCACGGGACTTATAATGATTTTGTTAATATTTAGAAAAGACCTAGTTACCCCTGTTACCGATATGCACAGGCGCGCGCTACTTCCTTCGCCAGACCACCACGTGACCTTACATAAAGCACCTATGCTAGTTGCAATGCTACATCTTATTGTTTGCATAATACTGCTTGCAATTTCTGAATATATAGGGATAGAAATGTGGCTTATCTGCTTGATGCTTGCGCTTTCTCTCACCACTTTCGATTTGATTTACGATATAGCCGTGGTTAAGTCTGCTCGCCCTGTTTGGCGCTCTATCAAGAAAGAGCCTTATGAATTAGTTCCTTTCGTTTTATCTATGTTCGTTATCGTTTTAGCACTAAAAGAAAGTGGCGCAATCTCTTTGCTAACAGACCTTTTAGTTACCAAAGCAAAAACGGACGGCTTGCTCTTTGGACTTTATAGCGCTCTCTCTGCAAACTTACTCAATAATATCCCTATGAGCGTTATGTTTGAAAGCATAATAGGTTCTTCTTCTCTCCCAGCAGTATACGGTGCGATAATCGGCTCTAACGTGGGCGCGTTTATAACCCCTGTCGGCGCACTTGCTGGAATTATGTGGACTAAAATTTTATCTGAATACGGGGTTAAACTCCCCTTTCTTAAATTCGTTAAATATGGCGTTACGGTGGCAATCCCAACACTTTTAGTGGCTTGTGGTGCGCTACTCTTGGCGCTTTGATAATAGGTGAATTATGGCAACCGTTCTTTTACTTGCAATATATACGGTGTTTATAGGGTTGGGACTTCCCGACTCTGTTTTCGGCGCGTCTTGGCCGGCAATTTTTATAGACTTTAACGTTCCCGTTGGCTTTGCATCTTTCGTTAACGTGCCTATATATTTAAGCACGGTTATTGCAAGTATTTTTTCCGCAAGATTAATAAACAAGTTTGGCACGGGGCTTTTGGTTGCAATAAGCACTCTTTGTAGTGGTCTTGCAATGCTTTTCTTTGCACTATCCCCTTCCTTTTGGCTACTTATTCTTTGCGCTATACCACAAGGTGCGGGCGCTGGCGCAATAGACGCTGCACTAAACAACTACGTTGCCACCCACTATAAACCAAGGTACATGAACTTTTTGCATTGTTTTTATGGTGTGGGCGTTTCTTTAAGCCCTATCCTTATGTCCTTTGCTTTAAACGACAACAACAACTGGCGACAAGGGTATCTTTTAGTTTTCTATTTAATGGCTGTTTTAACGCTGATTTCTTTTGGCGTTCTTCCTCTTTGGAAAAAGGTGCAGGCAAAAGAAACGGAAACAGAAGGGGACGTAACCTATCGCAATCTTTCCTTAAAAGAAATGGCAAAAATGCCCGCCGTTAGAATTTCTTGGCTTGTTTTCTTTTCCACTTGCGCACTTGAATTCACTTGTGGGCTTTGGGGGGCAACCTATCTTGTTGGTGGCGTTGGGCTTTCAGAAGCAAGCGCATCACTAATCATCACTCTTTATTACGTTGGCATAACCACGGGAAGACTTTTTTCTGGACTTATATCAACAAAAGTTAAACCTATGAACATAGTGTTTGGTGGATATATGGTGGTGGCAATAGCACTTCTTGTTTTGTTTTTGCCCGTTCCACCTATCGTTAAAGGCGCAGGGCTTTTCCTAATCGGGTTTGGCAACGGCCCAAGCTTTCCAAACCTATCGTATATAACACCTATTTGTTTTGGAAAGGACGTTTCTCGCTCTATCGTTGGAACTCAACTTGCTTGTTGCAATCTTGGAATTTTAATCGTTCCACCTATATTTGGAATAATTGCAAATATTTCTATTTCGCTATTCCCGCCATTTTTACTTTTCTTGTTTATAATTATGGTTTATTCAACGGCGCGATACAAAACTTTGACAAAAAGTTCTTTAGAGGGGCTAAAAATAAAATAACACTTGAAAATTTACCTTGTTTGTGTTAATATATATCCATAGTTAACTATAAAGGAATTTACATGAAAAAAATTGCACAATTTTTTAAGGTTAGTGAGAGCGAATATTTAAAAGATGGCTCACTTGACGCTTATAACTCAATAATATTGCCAAAGCGCGCAACCATGGGTAGTGCTGGCTACGACTTTTTTGCACCTTTTGATTTCACTCTTGCTGTAGGCGAAACGATAAAAATTCCGACCGGTGTTAGAGTTAAAATCGATTGTGGTTGGGTTTTGAAAATTTATCCAAGAAGTTCGCTTGGCTTTAAGTATAGACTTTCACTAAACAACACCGTTGGCATTATTGATAGCGACTATTACTTTGCCGACAACGAAGGGCATATTTTTATAAAAATGACCAACTGTGGAAATCTTCCACTCACCGTTGAAAAAGGCAAGGCGTTTGCACAAGGAATTTTCGTTGAATACGGAATCACCGTTGACGACGAATGCACCACTTCTCGCACGGGTGGTATCGGTAGCACGGATAAAAAATAAAATTAATGTTTTAGGAGATATAAAAATGAAAACTATAAAAGCAGAAAAGCTCACTAAAGAAGCGTTTGCTCCATTTGGCGAATATTACGACTTTGCTAATCCAGATGGATATGCACTTTGTGGAGAACTACATTGTTTCTTCCCCGATAGATTAATTGCTTATCACCAAGGGCAAGTTGGTTTTTCACCTATCACGGTTAAAAAACCTGCGCAAATGAAAATAACCCAAATCGAATATCACACCACCACTTGCGAAATGATTATGCCGTTAAACGACGATATGGTTTTGCACGTTGCTCCACCATCTGCTGGAAAACCCGTGCCAGAATACACCAAGGCGTTTATCGTTCCCAAGAACACAATGGTTAAAATGAACGCTTGCGTTTGGCATTTAGCCCCACTTCCTGCAAATGCAGAACAACTAACTGCGCTTATCGTTTTGCCAGAATGTACTTATATGAACGACTGCATAGTTGTTGACTTAAAAGAAGAAGAACAATTTATTATTGAAAAATAATAAACAACAAATAAAAGTATTGAAACATGCTAAAAGGATAGCAAATTTTTGCTATCCTTTATTTTTTATATATGCCAAAAATATGTCATTAAATATGTATCTCTCCTAAAATGTCAGGATATTCTTTGCACGATTTATACAATTCATCAACTACTACTTTGTATTCATCCACTCTATCTGCTGCGTCTTTATTAAAAATATCCGCAAGAACGTCAACCAATTCTCCTAACTTCTCGTCAGTTAATTTTTTATTCCGCACGTCTTTCTTTAAATATAATATTAGAGTGCTACGATAATAATCGTATATATTTTGATAAACGTTATCAACAAGTAGTTCATTATGCAATCTTAAATAACGGTGCACCCAAGTAAACAAATCTTTTCTTCCCTGCTTTTCCCAATATTTATCAATACGACGAGTTTTAATTTTATCCTTCAGTTTCATATCTTTTCCTACGCAAGTTAAAATTCCTTTTTGTTTTTTTCGTGGAATTCCGTAAATATAATACCACAAACACACACTTATGTCAATTTCGTGGAATTCCACGAGATAATATTTTTTACAATTCATATAATATTTTCGTGGAATAACGATAATAAGCTCCACGAAAGGTGGCTATATGAACTTAAATGATGCAATAGTAAAAAGAATTGATGAACTTTGTAAAGAGAAAAATATAAACGTTTGTGGTGCAACGCTAAATGGCGGTAAATCGCCATCTGCTATATATGACTTGATAAAAGGCAGAACTAAATGCTCCAAAGTGTCAACTATAAAAGCCTTTTGTCAGGGCGCTGGAATAACTTTATCAGAATTCTTCGATAAAGATTATTTCAACGATTTTGAAGATTAAGCTATGCAAAAAGAGCGATGAATTTTCATCGCTCTTTTAATTTATCAAATTATCTGCCAAACTTTTTCATTAAAATTTCTTTTAGTTGGTCGTTAGAAAGTTCTTTTCTTTCGTTCTTTCTCTTTTCTGCGTCTTTATGACCTTGCTTTCTTTCTCTATCCGTCTTTTGATTTCCAACGTTTAGTCCGTTAGGAAGTTCGGTTGTTTTCATAGTTAAAGAAATCTTTTTCTTTACCGTGTCAACACCAAGAACTTTAACCTTAACCAAATCGCCAACCTTTAGAGCATCTGACGGATGCTTGATATAATTATCGGAAATTTGAGAAATATGCACTAGTCCGTCTT
>JAZRMS010000153.1:0-3196 GCA_045647825.1 Christensenellaceae bacterium | reverse complement strand
AGGCACTTTAATTTGCAACATGTGCTACTAAATTCTTTATGTTTTTTAGTGGTTGGTGCGTACGTTGAACGAAAACAAGGCACTTCTGGATTGCTTATTCTTGTTTTTATTTTCGCTTTGTTTGGAGAAAGCATGACCGACGCAAATCATACGGGAACAAGTTTAGGTTTTTCGGGTGTAAATTTTGCTTTTTATGCATACGTCATAGTTGATTTTATTTTTACAGTAAAACAACTCAAAAAAGAAAAATACGAACTCGTTTTAAGCATAATCGTGCTTTGTTTAATTTATGTTGCGTGTTGTTTTTGTGGTGGCACAATTGATTTTTCATTTAAAATCTACCCCTATGACCTTATCCACAATTTAGGACATTACACGGGGTTTATAACGGGAATAATTTTAACCATACTTATCAAACTTTGCAAACTTTACAAATGATTTAATAGTGTTACAGTAAAAAAAGTGAGAATGCGTGTTCCTTGAAGATTTTTTATACAATCTAAAAGGCTATCGAAAAATTTTTCGATAGCCTTTTCTTTTTGCTTAGTAAAACACACGACTTATCCTTGTTAAGTATAGTGTGCCACTCCTTTATTATAGATTTCAAATCCCTATAGGACACGCACTTTTCATAGCGTTTTTTGTTGTTTTATGTTTGATTAGTTTTGTTTTGCTTTTCTATTAATGATATAACGAAGAGCGAAGATAGAGCCGATCATTATAGCGATAGAAAGTGGCAACATTACGTACCAAATAGGAACGAAACCTGCGATGATAAAGCAAACGAATGAAACACCTGCAACGAAAACTGCATAAGGAATTTGGGTTGAAACGTGGTTCAAGTGTTCGCATTCAGCACCGGCACTACTCATAATGGTAGTATCTGAAATAGGTGAGCAGTGGTCACCACAAACAGCGCCTGCAAGACAAGCAGAGATACCAACAATCATAAGAGGTTGAACGTTTGCAATGTCGCTTCCTTCACTAAATCCAAACATTGCGGTAACGATAGGAATTAAAATACCAAACGTACCCCAAGACGTTCCGGTTGAGAAAGAAAGGAGACAAGCAACCAAGAAAATTATTGCAGGCAATAGTTTAACGAGTGTTTCTGGAACTTGTTCCATAAGTTGTGCGATATAAACGTCTGCACCGAGTATACCGGTAATGTTTTTAAGTGCAGTTGCAAAGGTTAAAATCAAAATAGCGGGAACCATTGCGATAAAGCCTTTTGGTAAAGAGTCCATAGATTCTTTGAAAGAAACGACTTTTCTGCAAACAAGATAGATAATGCTTGCAATGAGAGCAAGTAAACCACCCCAAGGAAGAGCTACCGTAGCGTCGGTATCAGCGAAAGCCGTCATGAAATCAGAACCGCTAAATAATCCACCAACGTAAAGTAAAGCAAATATTGAGAAGACTAGCAAGAAGACGATAGGGAGAACCAAATCTAAAACTTTTCCCTTCTCACAAGGGGTAGTTTCATCTTCCTTAATCTGCTTACCAGAGAATAAATCGCCGTTCATAGCGTTGTCTTCGTGTTTTTTCATTAGGCCGAAATCAAACTTCATAAGAGTAATTGCAAGAACGAAAACCAAAGTTAGAATTGAATAGAAGTTCATTGGGATAGCCATTATGAAAAGGTTAAACCCTTGTCCGTCTGCAACGTATTTAGAAACTGCCGCCGCCCAAGAAGAAATAGGAGCGATCATACAAATAGGAGCAGCCGTAGCATCAATTAAATATGCAAGTTTAGAACGGCTAATCTTGTGTTTGTCGGTTACGGGACGCATAACAGAGCCAACGGTTAGGCAGTTAAAGTAGTCGTCTATAAAGATTAAAATGCCCAAAACGAAGGTGCAAAGTGCAGCGCCAATCTTTGACTTAACGTGTGTTTGTGCCCAGTTGCCGAACGCTCTAGAACCACCTGCTTTATTAACAAGACATACAAGAATTCCAAGTTCGATTAAGAACAAGAAAATGCCTGCCGTGCCTGAGAACGCATCAATAAGACCGGTGTTTACAACGTGGTCAACAGTTTGAAGAGGCGCGAAGTCAGCGGCAATAATAGCACCTGAAAGGATACCGATAAAGAGTGAACTGAAAACCTCTTTGGTTATGAGCGCAAGTCCGATTGCAATAATCGGTGGAAGTAGTGCCCAGATAGAACTGAAAACTTTACCCGTTTCGCCGCAATCTTCGCATCCAAGCCCAATGCCTTGGCAAGTGCCGCAAACTTTGTGTGCAGCGCCCGTAGCAACAACGATAATAAGTGCTGCTAAAATAACTGCTGTTGCAACGAGTAAAGTTGTCGTCTTTTTGTTGAAAAACTTTTTCGTACTTAACATAGTACTTTCTCCTTGTGTAAAAATTTCTAATAAAAAAACACGGTACTATTAAATACCGTGATTAAATCAAAATATCTAATAGCGCAACGCAAAGAAAAACTTTGCGACAGTCGTATACATATTTTGCATACGCCCAGAAAAGAAATTTTGGCGAATTTCCTTTCTTCGGCGACTTTCCCTTTAGCACTCTAAATTGCCATAAACGAGTGGTTATAATGTCAGTCGCGCCTCTATTTGTTTTTTATTTGATATTATTATGTACTATAACCGACAAAATGTCAACCGATTTGACAAAATTTTTAATAATCGGTGTTTTCTGGGGTTAAGAGTTTGCACTTGGTGTTTGCTATTTTTTCCAAGAACTCTTGAGAAGGTGTTTTGTCGGTAATAAGATAGTCTACTTCGTCAAAATGGAAGTTTGTGCAAAGAAAGGTTTTTCCGAATTTAGTGCTGTCGCAAAGGACTGCTAAAATTGAAGAGTTCTTGCGCATTTGTTGTTTTAGTTTAGATTGTTCTATACTAGAATCTGTAAACCCATAGTGCGCGTCAACACCAGAGCAAGAAACTAGCGCCACGTCTGCGTGAATTCTTGAAATATAATCCATTGTATCCGTGCCGATGATAGAGTTTGAGTGGTTTTGAATTTGTCCACCAGCAATATAAATTTTAACGCTGTTCGTTTGCGAAAGTAAAAGGGCGTTTCTAATTCCCGTGGTTGTTACTGAAAGATATTGATATCCGTTAAGTAGGGGAATGACGGCACCCGTTGTACTTGATGAATCGATAAACACCGAATCCCCGTTTTTAATAAGTTTTGCAGCAAGGCTTGCAATGGTCTTTTTTGCAAC